>WRCL01000020.1 GCA_009783975.1 Micrococcales bacterium | reverse complement strand
GGTCGTCCTCGGGGCGGTCGTCATCACGGCGCTGGGTGGGCTGGGGCTGCGCCAGGCCATCGACCGTTTCAGCGTGCGGCGGATGCTCTGGCGCCGCTGAGGCATCAGCCAGCACCACTACGGCGTCAGCCCGCAACAGCCAGGGCCTGCGGCAACGTGAACGCCCCGGCGTACAGGGCCTTGCCGATGATCGCGCCTTCGACCCCAGCGGGGACCAAACCCCGCAGGGCCTGCAGGTCGTCCAAGGTGGACACCCCGCCAGAGGCGACGACGGGCGCGTCGGTACGTGCGCACACCTCGCGCAGCAGGTCGAGGTTCGGTCCGCGCAACGTGCCGTCCTTGGTGACGTCGGTGACGACGTACCGGGCGCACCCAGCCTCGTGCAGACGTGCGAGCACCTGCCACAGGTCCCCACCGTCGCGGGTCCAGCCACGGGCCGCCAAGGTGGTGCCCCGCACGTCCAGCCCGACGGCGATCTTCTGCCCGTGCTCGGCGATGATGTCTGCGGTCCAGTCGGGGTCTTCCAGCGCGGCGGTACCAAGGTTCACCCGGGTCGCCCCAGCGTCCAGGGCGCGGGCCAGGCTCGCGTCGTCGCGGATGCCCCCGGACAGCTCGACGTTGACCCCGGCTCCGACGAGGAACGCGGTCACCTGCGCGATCCGGTCGGCGTTGTCACCACGGCCGAACGCCGCGTCCAGGTCGACCAGGTGCACCCACTCCGCTCCGGCGGACTGCCATGCCAAGGCGGCGTCCAACGGGTCGCCGTAGGACGTCTTGGACCCGGCTTCGCCCTGGACGAGGCGCACAGCCTGGCCGTCGGCGACGTCGACAGCGGGCAGCAAGATCAGGCGGTCGTTCACGACAGCTCCTTGGGTGTGCGGGGTCATCTCAGTGTGCCGACCCAGCTGCGCAACAGCTGCGCACCAGGGTCACCAGACTTCTCGGGGTGGAACTGCGTGGCCGACAGCGGGCCGTTCTCCACAGCGGCGACGAACCGGCCGCCGTGGTCGGCCCACGTCACCAGCGGCCGGTTGCGCAGCACAGGTTCGTCATGCATCGGGAACGACCGCGCGGCGTAGGAGTGGACGAAGTAGAACCGTTCGTCGTGCACGCCGTCGAACAGCACCGACGCCTTCGGTACGTCCACCGTCGCCCAGCCCATATGCGGCACCACGGCCGCCTGGAGACGGTCGACGACCCCGGGCCACTCCCCCAGCCCGTCGGTGCTCGTCCCGTGCTCGCGCCCGCAGGCGAACAGCACCTGCATGCCCACGCAGATCCCCAGCACAGGCCGCCCACCGGCCAGGCGCCGGTCGACGACCTGGTCGCCACGTACGGCGCGCAACCCGTCCATCACTGCGGCGAACGCCCCGACCCCAGGTACGACAAGCCCGTCGGCGTTCTCGGCGGCGTGACGGTCTGCGGTGAGGTCGACCTGCGCACCAACATGCTCCAGGGCCCGCACAGCCGAGCGGACGTTGCCAAAACCGTAGTCGAGGACGACGACACGAGGCTGGGGCACCGACCTAGGGTACCGGGCCGGCCGGGGACCGGGGTGTGGACACCCCCGGCGGCGTTCGCGCCGGCTCAGCGTTTACGTCGGCTCAGCAGGAACAGGGCCCGGAACCGGGAGATCCCCGCGCTGGGCACGGTCCCGTCGATGTCGGCGGCGGTGGCGTCACCGAGCAGGAGGTCTTCCAGGACGGCCGGACCCTCGGCGAGGACGAGCCCAGGGGCGACCTCGTCGCCACGCACACCACGTGACCACACGGCGCCGGTGATCGACCCGTCACGGCGTTCGAACAGCACGACCTCGGTCCCAGGCATCGCGCGGGAGATCGTCGCGGCGGCCGCCGCCCCAGCAGCCGGGTCGGTGAGCACCGCGACTGACCCGACCGACGAGGCGACCGCGTCAGCGCCCACCCCGACGAGGGCGCACAACGCCGCCAGGTGCTCAGCGGCGACGACCTGGGTGAGCAGCAGCGCAACGGTCACCGGTTCGTCGGTGTCGACGGTCTCGGGGACCGGTGGTGCTGGTGGGCTGTCGGGGTCTGGGCGGCCGAGGAGCTTGTCCAGGCCGCTGAGGTCGTCGGGTATGACGATCGCGTCGAGGTCGTCAGGCAGCCAGGACTCTTCGTCGGGACGGTCCGCGTCGGGACGCTCGGGGCTCACAGCGCTCCTTTGGTCGACGGGACGCCGACGACCCGCGGGTCTGGGGCGACAGCCGCGCGCAGCGCGCGGGCGAACGCCTTGAACTGGGCTTCGGCGATATGGTGCGGGTCACGTCCGGCCAGGACGCGCATGTGCACCGTGATATGTGCGTGGTGGGCGACCGACTCCAGCACGTGCCGGGTCAGCGACCCGGTGAAGTGCCCGCCGATGAGGTGCAGAGCCTGCCCGTCAGGTTCGCCGGTGTGGACCAGGTACGGCCGGCCAGACACGTCGACGACGGCGTGGGCCAGCGCCTCGTCGAGCGGCACCGTCGCCTCGCCGTACCGGGCGATCCCAGCCTTGTCCCCAAGGGCCTGGGCCAGGGCCTGGCCCAGGCAGATCGCGACGTCCTCGACGGTGTGGTGCACGTCGACATCGGTGTCACCACTGGCACGCACGACGAGGTCGAGCAGCCCGTGGCGCCCCAGCGCGGTGAGCATGTGGTCGTAGAACGGCACGGTCGTGGCGACCTGCGTCGTGCCGGTACCGTCCAGGTCAAGCTCGACGTGGACGGCCGACTCGGCTGTTGTGCGGTCGACCACACCGGTGCGGTGATTCACTGCTCCACCACCTCGTCCAGGGCGGCCCCGAAGGCCGCCATCTCCTGCGCGGTGCCGACCGACACCCGCAGCCACCCGGCTGGGCCGGCGTCACGGACCAGCACACCACGGTCCAGCAGACCTTGCCAGACCATGTGCGCGTCGTCGAACACACCGACGAGCACAAAGTTCGCGTCCGAGTCAGGTACCTGCAGACCCCGGGCGCGCAACGCACCGACCCAGCGGTCGCGTTCGTCGCGCAGCGCCCCCACCTGTGCCATGAGCTCAGCGGTGTGCGCCAGGGCCGCACGGGCCACCGCCTGGGTCACCGACGACAGGTGGTACGGCAACCGCACGAGGCGCAAGGTGTCGACAAGCTCAGGCGCCGCAGCGAGGTACCCCACCCGCGCCCCGGCGAGGGCGAACGCCTTGGACATCGTGCGCACGACCGCCAGGTGCCGGTGACCAGCGAGCAAGGCGGTGGCTGAGGGTGTCCCGGGCCGGCGGAACTCGGCGTACGCCTCGTCGACGACGACGACGCACCCACCAGGCACCTGCGCGGCCGCGTCGAGGACGGCACGCGTCGTGGTGAGCGGCAAGGCGGTGCCGGTGGGGTTGTTCGGGCTGGCGAGCAGGACCACCGACGGGCGGACCTCGTCGATGAGCTGTGCTGCGTGGTCAGGGTCGACGCTGAAGTCCTCGCCACGGCGCCCGGCGACCCATGTGGTGAACGTGTCACGGGCATACTCGGGGTACATCGAGTACGTCGGCGCGAAGCTCAGCACAGTGCGCCCTGGTCCCCCGAACGCCTGCAGGACGTGCAGCATGACCTCGTTCGAGGCGTTGGCGGCCCAGATCCCCGCCGGGTCGAGGTGCACACCAGACTCGGTCGCCAGGTACCCGGCGAGGTCGGCGCGCAAGGCGGCGAAGTCCCGGTCCGGGTAGCGGTTGAGCCCGGCGGCCGCTGCGCGCGCAGCCTCGGCGATCTCCTCGACGACCGCCTGGGGCGGCGGGTACGGGTTCTCGTTGGTGTTCAGGCGCACCGGCACGTCCAGCTGCGGAGCCCCATATGGGTGCAGCCCGGCGAGCTCTGGGCGCACAGGCAACATCACGTCACCGATCCTAGTGCCCTGGTGCACCTGAGACGTCGGGAAGGAGCGGCGTCAGGCGGGGTGCATGGCAAGGCGGAGAAGCGCTGTCGCAACTGACGACAACGCCGCCAGGGGCCCCGCATGACGCCGCGAACCCGCCGGGTCAGGTGCACCAGGGCACTAGTGGTCGCTCGGGTCGCGCTGGCGACCCACGACGAGCAGCGCCACGCACGCCCCGGCACACGCGCCAGCAGTGTTGGCGGCCACGTCACGCAGGTCAGGCACACGACCAGGGATCTGGTGCTGGGCCAGCTCGATCGAGCATGTGAGCACCAGGCCTGCCACGACGACCCACCCCCACCGGCCACGTCCGAGGAGGCCAACACCGAGCAGGCCGAGCGGGACGAACAGCACGACGTTCGCGACAAGCTCCAGCTGTGGTTCGGTCACTGGCGTCCTGGCGTCGATGTGCTGCAGCACCCGCATGACGTACCACATCGGGCTGTGCCCGTCACCGGTGGACGGGGTGAGCGTGACCAGAGCGACGAACCCCAGGTACACGACCATGGCCGCGACGAGCAGGCGCCGAACCCTCACTCGGTGAACCGGGCCGCGACGGCTTCGCCGTGCGCGGGCAGCTGTTCGACGTCGGCGAGGGCGACGACATGGTGGGCGACCGCCGCGAGGGCGTCAGCGTCGTACTCGATGACCTGGACGGCACGGACGTACGAGTGCACCCCCAGACCGGACGAGTAGTGCGCGGCACCGCCGGTGGGCAGCACGTGGTTGGACCCGGCGACGTAGTCACCCAGCGACACCGGTGAGTACGCCCCGACGAACACCGCCCCGGCGCTGGTCACCTGCTCGGCAAGTGCTGCCGCGCCCTCGGCCTGGATCTCCAGGTGCTCAGCGCCGTAGGCGTCGACGACAGCCAGCCCCGCAGCCATGTCGTCGACCAGGACGATGGCCGACTGCGCCCCGGCCAGCGCGGCCGTCGCACGTTCACGGTTGGCCGTGGCGGCCAGGCGCGGGGCCAACGCACCGACGACGGCATCAGCAAGCTCAGGTGAGTCGGTGACGAGCACCGAGGCGGCCAGGGGGTCGTGCTCAGCCTGGGAGAGCATGTCAGCGGCGACGTGGTCAGGGTTGGCGCTCGCGTCAGCGAGGATCGCGACCTCGGTCGGCCCGGCTTCGGCGTCGATCCCCACAACCCCACGCACGAGGCGTTTGGCTGCGGCGACGTAGACGTTGCCTGGTCCGGTGACGACGTCGACCGGTTCGCACACCACGGTCGCGTCAGCCTCGTCGGCCCCGTAGGCGAACATCGCCACGGCTTGGGCTCCCCCGGCGGCGTACACCTCGTCGACGCCGAGCAGCCCGCACGTGGCCAGGACACCTGGGTCGGGCAGCCCACCGTGGGCCGCCTGGGGCGGCGACGCGACAGCCAACGACCCCACACCGGCAGCCTGGGCGGCGACGACGTTCATGACGACCGACGACGGGTACAGCGCCAGCCCGCCAGGCACGTACAGCCCGACGCGCCGCACCGGCAGCCAACGTTGGCGCACCTGGGCACCGGGGGCGACCTGGACGGTCAACGGCGCGGGCACCTGGGCTTGGTGGACCTGGCGCACCCGGGCGATCGCTTCGTCGAGGGCGGCGCGCACTGATGGGTCGAGCGCGGCGACCGCGTCGGCGACCGCCTGCGCAGGCACCCGCAGGTGCTGTGGGCGCACATGGTCGAACTTCTCGGCCCAGTCACGCAGCGCGTCCGCCCCGCGCTCACGCACGTCGGCGACCACAGGTGCGACCTGCTGCGCCGCATGCTCGACATCAAGCTCAGCGCGCGGCAGGGCCGCGACGAGCTCACGTCGGGTCAGGGTCGTACCACGCAGGTCAATCCGGGAGATCACCAGGCCAGTTTATGCCGTGCCGGCCGTGGCGTCGTGTGTGCCAACCCCAGTGGCGGGTGCTCAGCCGCCGCGGCGTGCGCGCAACGCGGCGAGGGCCTCGTCGAGCAGGGCCGCGCCGTCTTCTTCGGTGCGCCGTTCTTTGACGTAGGCGAGGTGGGTCTTGTACGGCTCGTTACGTGACGGCGACGGCGGGTGGGCTTGGTCCTGCCCGGCGGGGAACCCGCAGCGGGGGCAGTCCCACGTCACCGGGGCTTCTTCGACGGCCTCTTCGGCAAAGCTCGGACGGGTCTCGTGACCGTTGACGCACCAGTACGAGATCCACACCCGTGGCGCGCTCTGCCCGCGCTCAGACTCGCCCATCGGCCCAGCGCCGACACGCGAACCACGGATGGCACTCCCACCTGCCATTACAGATCCATCTTCTCGATCAGGCCAAGGGCGACGATGATCGCGGTCCAGGCCAGCGCCGAACCGACGGTGATCCGGTTGAGGTTGCGCTCAGCGACACCAGAGCTGCCCGCCGAGGAGCTGATCCCCCCACCGAACATGTCAGACAGGCCCCCACCACGGCCTTTGTGCAGCAGCACCAGAAGCACCAGCAGGAGGCTGCACAGCACGAGCAGCGCCTGGAGGACGTACTTCAACACGATCACAGAGGTCTTCCTTCGTCACGACACGGCGGGCCGGCACAGGCCCGTACCCCAGAGTAAGCGACAAACTGCCAAGGCAGAACCGGGACCCACACCCGGTGGGTCCCGGTTCGCCAGCGTTCAGCGTAGATGCGCCTGGTAACGCACGATCTTCGCGAACTCCTGGGGGTCCAGGCTCGCCCCGCCGACCAGCGCGCCGTCGATGTCAGGCTGGTCCATGATCGCCGCGACGTTCGAGGACTTCACCGACCCGCCGTACAGCACACGCACAGCGTCCGCGGTCGCCTGGTCGTACAGCTGCGCGACACGGGCACGGATCGCCGCAGCCATGTCTTGGGCGTCGTCGGTGCCGCACACGACACCTGTGCCGATCGCCCACACCGGTTCGTAGGCGATGACCAGACCTGCGACCTGCTCTGCGGTGAGGTTCTCCACACCGCCGTCGAGCTGGCGCAAGGTGTGCGCGACGTGCTCACCAGCCTCGCGGACCGCAAGCTCTTCGCCGATGCACAAGATCGGGACGAGCCCGTGCTGCAACGCCGCGTTGACCTTTGCGTTGGTGACAGCCTCGTCCTCGCCGTGGTACTGGCGCCGCTCGGAGTGCCCGACGGTGACATAGGTGCACCCAAGCTTGGCGAGGAACTGCCCAGAGACCTCCCCGGTGTAGGCGCCACTGGTGTGCGCTGACAGGTCCTGGCCGCCGTAGACGATCGCGAGGCGGTCAGCGTCGACGAGGGTCTGCACCGAACGCAGGTCGGTGAACGGCGGCAGCACCGCGACCTCGACCGCGTCGAAGTCGTGCTTGCCGTCACGCAGCTCCCACGCGAGCTTTTGCACCGTGGCGATGGCCTGCTGGTGGTCGAGGTTCATCTTCCAGTTCCCCGCCATGAGCGGGGTGCGCGGGGCCGCCGCGTCGGTCTGCAGGTCTTGGACTTTTTCCATGGCCGGCGCATCCGGCTCCAACACATCAGGCGACCCCCACAGCGGGTCGGGGTCCTGGTCTGGGCGCGGCGTGCTGTTCGACGACATCATGACTCCAGCACAGCGATACCGGGCAGCGTCTTGCCCTCGAGCAGCTCCAGGCTCGCCCCACCACCGGTGGAGATATGCCCGAACCTGGCCTCGTCGAAGCCGAGCAGGCGCACCGCCGCGGCCGAGTCGCCGCCGCCGACGATGGTGAACGCACCGGCTGCGCCTGCGTCGACCAGCGCCTGGGCGACCGCACGGGTCCCAGCCGAGAACGCCTCGAACTCGAACACCCCGGCGGGGCCGTTCCACACGACGGTCTTGGCGTCGACGATCTTCGAGGCGAACAGCTCACGGGACTGCGGGCCGATGTCCAGACCCATCTGGTCGTCGGGAATGGCGTCACAGGCGACGACGGTCGCCGGCGCGTCTGCGGCGAACCGGGGCGCGACAACAGTGTCGACCGGCAAGACGATCTCCACCCCACGGGCGGCGGCGTCAGCCAGGTACCCCTCGACGGTGCCGACCTGGTCGGCTTCGAGCAGGGACTGGCCCACAGTGTGACCCTGGGCGGCCAAGAACGTGTAGACCATGCCGCCACCGACGACGAGCCGGTCAGCCTTGCCCAGCAGGTTGGAGATGACACCGAGCTTGTCGGAGACTTTCGCCCCGCCCAGGACCACCACGTACGGACGGGCCGGGTCGTCGGTCGCACGGCGCAACGAGGCGACCTCGCCCATGACGAGCAGACCAGCGGCGTGCGGCAGGCGCTGGGCCACGTCGTAGACCGAGGCTTGTTTGCGGTGCACGACACCGAACCCGTCGGAGACGAACGCGTCAGCCAGTGCTGCGAGCTCATCAGCCAGGGCACCACGCTCAGCGTCGTCCTTGGACGTCTCACGGGCGTCGAAACGGACGTTCTCGAGCATGGCGACGTCACCGTCGCCGAGCGCGGCGACGACCTGGTGTGCCGAGGGGCCGACAAGGTCCGTGGCCAGGGCCACGGGTTTGCCCAGCAGCTCACCCAGGCGCGCTGCGACCGGTGCCAGCGAGTACGCCGGGTCTGGCTCACCTTTGGGCCGACCCAGGTGCGCGGTGATGACCAGCCGTGCGCCGGCGTCGGCCAGGCGGGCCAAGGTCGGCAGGGCAGCGCGGATCCGGCCGTCGTCGGTGATGGTCGTGCCGTCGAGCGGCACGTTGAAGTCAGAGCGGACCAGGACGCGTTTTCCGCGCAGGTCACCAAGGTCGTCGATCGTCTTCATATGTTTCGTCGTTCCTTCAGGTGTGTGGTTGTCGCGGTGCCCCACGTGCGAGCGTCCGCGCGCGACCTGGTCGCGCGCGGACGCTCACCAGCGAAGGCTCAGAGCCGCTCGCCGACGTACTCGGTCAGGTGCACGAGGCTGGAGGAGTACCCCCACTCGTTGTCGTACCAGGCCACGACCTTGACCAGGTCACCAGAAACCTTGGTGAGCCCGGCGTCGAAGATGCTCTGGTGCGGGTTGGTGATGATGTCGGACGAGACGATCGGGTCCTCGCAGTACTCCAGGACACCAGCCAGCGGACCTTGCGCAGCAGCCTTGACCGCGGCGTTGACCTCGGCGGCGGTGACCTCACGAGAAGCGACGAAGGTGAGGTCGGTCGCCGAGCCGGTGATCGTCGGAACACGCATCGCGAACCCGTCAAGCTTGCCCTTGAGCTCAGGCAGCACCAGCGCGACAGCCTTGGCCGCACCAGTCGAGGTCGGCACGAGGTTCTGCGCTGCGGCCCGGGCCCGGCGCAGGTCACGGTGCGGACCGTCTTGCAGGTTCTGGTCACCGGTGTAGGCGTGGATCGTGGTCATCAGGCCACGTTCGATCCCGACCGCGTCGTTCAGGGCCTTGGCCATGGGGGCAAGGCAGTTCGTCGTGCACGAGGCGTTGGAGACGATGTGGTGGGCGCCAGCGTCGTACAGGGTGTGGTTGACACCCATGACGACGGTGATGTCCTCGTTCGAGGCCGGCGCGGAGATGAGGACCTTCTTCGCCCCACCGTCGAGGTGCGCCTTGGCCTTGGTCGCGTCGGTGAAGAACCCGGTCGACTCGATGACGATGTCAGCGCCCAGGTCGCCCCACGGCAGCGCCGCCGGGTCCCGTTCGGCCATCGCAGCCATCTTCTTGCCGCCCACGACGATGTTCGACTCGTCGTACGCCACGCTCAGCGGGAAGCGGCCGAGAACCGTGTCGTACTTGAGCAGGTGCGCCAGGGTCTTGTTGTCGGTGAGGTCGTTGACGCCGACGACCTCGATGTCAGCGCCCTGCGCGACGACGGCGCGCAGGAAGTTACGCCCGATCCGGCCAAAGCCATTGATGCCGACCTTGATGGTCACGTGCCCTCCTCGGACTGCGCCGACACCTCGGCGCACCAGTAGCAGTAGTCGGGCCGCACGACCGGCGTACGGTCCGCGCCCAGCCGTGCCCGCGCACAAACCGTCCGGTCGGCGGTGAGCCTTGTGTCCAGCTGGTGCACGGGGTGGTCGGACACCAACGACCCTATATCCAATCGCCCACCCCTGCCACGACGCGCGCCGTGCGTGCCCAGGGCTGCGCCCCACCAGATTGGTGCAGGTCAGGACCGATACGAGCAGACCCGGCCAGGCCCGGCAAGACCAGCGGAAATCGGGCGTTCGCGAGACGGTGTGCCTCAGATGTCGAGAAGATCCATCGTCAGGGCCGCTTCGGTGTCTGGCACACCCAGCTCGACAGCCCGTTTGTCGGCTGTGGCAAGCAGCCGGCGGATCCGTCCAGCCACAGCGTCCTTGGTCAGCGGCGGGTCTGACATCTTGCCGAGCTCTTCCAGCGACGCCTGCTTGTGGGCCAGGCGCAGCTCGCCGGCTTCGCGCAGGTGGTCAGGCACGTCGTCACCGAGGATCTCAAACGCACGTTCCACCCGGGCGCCGGCGGCGACCGCCGCACGGGCCGAACGCCGCAGGTTCGCGTCGTCGAAGTTCGCCATACGGTTCGCCGTGCCACGGACCTCGCGACGCACCCGCAGCTCTTCCCACACGAGCGTCGCGTCATGGGCGCCAAGACGGGTGAGCATCGCCGAGATCGCGTCGCCGTCACGTATGACGACACGGTCCACACCGCGCACCTCACGGGCTTTGGCCGCGACCCCCAGACGCCGTGCCGCGCCGACGAGGGCGTAGGCAGCCTCCGGACCTGGGCAGGTGACTTCCAGCGACGACGAGCGTCCCGGGGTCGTCAACGACCCGTGCGCCAAGAACGCCCCGCGCCAGGCCGCCTCAGCCTCCCCCACCCCGGCCGAGACCAGCTGGGGCGGCAAGCCGCGCACCGGGCGGCCGCGGTTGTCCAGCAGACCGGTCTGGCGTGCCAACGACTCGCCGTCCTTGATGATCCGCAGCACGTACCGGTTGCCGCGGCGCAGACCCGCGCCGGACACGACGATGATCTCGCCTTGGTGCCCGTACAGGTCGAGGATCGCCTGGCGCAGACGGCGGGCAGCGATGGAGGTGTCCAGCTCGGCTTCGATGACGATCCGCCCGGAGATGATGTGCAGCCCCCCAGCGAACCGCAGCATCGCCGAGACCTCGGCCTTGCGGCACGAGGTCTTGTCGATCTTGAGCCGTGCGAGCTCGTCCTTCACCTGAGCGGTCAGCGACATGGCGAACATCGTGCCACCTCGTACCGTGCTTCGACCACGCCTCCGAGGACTGAGACTGCTCACGCAGGCCGGTGTGCTACCCCGCCACGGGCTCGTCGTCGGGCGTCGGCGGTGCTGGTGACGGGGCGTCACCGGGGACGTCTTCGGTGATGTCGCGCAGGGCTGCGGCGAGCCTGAGGGGGTCGTGACGAGCCGATCCGTTGGAGCGCCGCACCTGGCGCACGAGCAGCCGCGCGCCCATCGCCTGGCACAGCGCGTCAAGCCGGTCGGGGTCCTCCACAGCGCTGGGATCGACGACGACCGCCTCCAGCCGCAGGTCAGGGGCGTGCCGACGCAACACCCCGAGGTGTTCGTGGGCGCGCATCCCCGCGGTCTCGCCCGCTTCTTCGGGTTCGATGTTCAACGTCACCACGATCCGGGCCGTCGTCGACAGCAACGCCTCGCGCAGCACGGGCACCAACAGGTGCGGCAGCACCGAGGTGTACCAGGAGCCCGGTCCTAGGACGACCCAGTCCGCCTCGAGCACCGCCTGGACCGCTTCGGGACACTCCGCGGGTTCACCCGGTACCAGGCGGACCCGTTCGATCGGATCGGCGGTCCGGGCCACCGCAGACTGGCCCCGCACGATGCGGTGGCGGCCGTCAGCGCGGTGCACCTCAGCCTCGATCCGCACTGGTTCCAAGGACATCGGCAGCACCCGTCCACGGGCGCCGAGCAGCTGCCCGACGAGGTCGAGCCCGGCGACTGTGTCGTCGAGCAGCTCCCACACCCCAGCGATGAGCAGGTTCCCCACAGCGTGCTGGTCCAGCGGCCCCAACGAGGAGAACCGGTGCTGGAGCACGTCACGCCAGGTCCGGCCCCACTTGGTGTCGTCGCACAACGCAGCCAGAGCCATGCGCAGGTCACCAGGGGGCAGCACCTGCAGCTCGTCGCGCAGACGGCCTGAGGACCCACCGTCGTCGGCGACGGTGACCACAGCCGTGATCGTGTCGGTCAGGTGCCGCAGCGCGCTGAGGGTCGCTGACAGCCCGTGCCCTCCCCCCAGGGCTGTGATCGCCGGCCGGCGTTTGTCACGCCGCAAGACCCGCTCGTTCATACCGTCATTATTCCTTGCCGATGTCCCGGGCCAGCACCGACACCCGGTAGCCGTGGGCACGCAACCGGGTGGCGACCTGCTCGCAGATCGCCACCGACCGGTGCTT
>WRCL01000019.1 GCA_009783975.1 Micrococcales bacterium | reverse complement strand
CAGAACTGGTGCCCCCCGCCGGGCCCGACCCAAGCAGGAAGGCTCACCCGCCCCCCGCCCGACCCAAGCAGAAGGCTCAACCGCCCACCCCCCCTAGTGCATGTCGAGCCCAAGCTGGTCCGCGTCGAGCTGGTCGAGGGCCTCGTCGAGCAGCTCGGACTGGTAGGTGCCGAGGTTGCGCTGGCGGACGAGCTCGGTGCGCTGGGCTTTGATGAGGATCTGGCGCAGCTCGCGGAACTGGGCGCGCCAGGCGCGTGACTCTGCGGTGGGTTCGAGAAGGTGCTCGTGGAGCTGTTCGAGCTCGATGCGGAAATGGTCGAGCATGTCGGCGTCGAACGGTTGGCCGTTGGGACGTTTGAGGTCCGGCGACTCCAGGCGTGCCATCCGGGCGGCGGTGAGGTCGGCGCGCAGGGCACGACGCTCGTCACCGTTGTCGGTGGGCACGTCGAGGTTGAGCCAGCGCACGAGGTACGGCAGGGTCGCGCCTTGGACGAGCAGGGTTCCCACAGCGACGACGAACGCGATGAGCACGAGCAGCGACCGGTTCTCCGCACCCATCGGAAGGGTCTGGGCTGCGGCCAGGGTGATCGCCCCGCGCATCCCCGCCCACACCAGCACGACCCCTTCTTTGGGGCCCAGGTGCTGGTCGGCCAGGTAGTCCAGGTCGGCGGTGCGCCGGGCGATGCGGATCTTGGCCCGCTGCTGGCGGCGGTCGTGCCCGGGCAGCGCCTGCGACGCGCGGCGCAGGACGTCGTCGTCGACGAGCTGCTGCAAGGCGGCGAGGCGTTCGCGGGTGCCACCACGTCGGCGGCGCCGGTCCAGAGCCCACAGCGCCGGGGCGATGAACGCCGAGCGGATGACCATGATGACCAGGGCGACCAGGGCGGCGATCTCCACCGCCAGCCACGCCGACTCGTGGGCTTCGTCGACGTGCTCGACCAACGCGGCGGCCTGCAGGCCCATGAGCAAGAAGATGCCGCCTTCGAGCAGGAGGTTGACCGTCCCCCACACGGCTTTTTCTGTCAGGCGTTCGTCGGCTGACAGCGACCGCGGCGACCCGTACCCGATGACCAGCCCGGCGACGACCGCCGCGACAAGGCCTGACCCGTTGAAGTGCTCGGTGGGCACAGCGGCGACGAACGGCGTCGCCAACGACACGGCGACGGATTTCGACGGGTTGGACAACCACGCCCGGGCGAACAGGTTGAGCCGGCCCACGACCCACCCGATGACGACCGCGACCGCGACCGCCCAGGCGAAGTCCCGGGCGACCCCGCCGAGGCTGACCTGGTCGCCGGTCGTCGTCACAGCAGCGGCGACACCAAGGGTCGCCACGACGCCTTTGGCGCTGCGCAGCAGCACCAGGGCGGTGGCGTCGTTGAGCAGGGCTTCGCCCTCGAGCACTGTGACGACCCTTGGTGACAGCCCCGCCTTCCTCACGATCGTCGTCGCCACGGCGTCGGTCGGGCTGACGACCGCACCCACAGCGATCCCCAGCGCCAGGTGCACCCCCAAGATCATGTGCAGCAGCACCCCGACCGCAACAGCCGAGACCACAACGAGGATGACGGCCATCCCCGAGATGATCCACAGGTTCCGCCGGAAGTCCATCGTCGGCATCGACACGGCTGTGGCGTACAGCAGCGGCGGCAAGATCAGCTGCAGGACGATCTCAGGTTCGACCTCGAACCCGTTGACGAACAGGTCGTGCCACCACGGCGTCATCGACACCCCGATCCCCACGACGACGAGCGCCAGGGGGCCGGCGAACCTGATCTTGGGGGCGAACGCGGTGACGGCAACTGTCACGAGCACACCGATGACGATGAGGGGCAGGGCAGTTTCCACGCCCGTAGTGTACGGACCTCCCAGGTGATCGACCCAGGACCGGCCCCTGGTGCGCGCGCCGCGCCTGGGCAGGTGGCACGGCCCGGGCGCCGGCGCACACACCGCCGGGGGGTGGGAACAAAACCGTCGAATACCGCATCTGACCAATTGCGTCACGCGGGGCGCAACGCGACACAACCGGGGGCACAGCACGACACCAGGTCCGGCCGGACTGTCGGTGATGAGCGGTAGGCTGCGGCCTATGGTTCCGTTCATCGTCGTCGGGACGGTCGGCCTGGTGCTGCTGTTCGCCTCACTGGCGTTCGGCGACGTGGTCGACCTGCTCGACGGTGCGCTCACCGGTGCAGGGCTTGGTGCGGGGATGGCTGTGTTCGGCGCTGTTGGCGCCATCGTCACCGCCAGCAACAAACCGGTGGTGCTCGCGTACGTCTTCTCGGCCGTCTTCGGCCTCGCGGTGATCGTCGCGGTCCCTGTCGCGTTGCGGGCCTTGTCCCGCTCCGACGACGGGACCCCGCCGTCGCCGCTCGGGCTGTACGGCACGGCCCGTTCGACCATCACCGCGGCAGCCGGCGAGGTCAGCCTTGACGGCCCCCACGAGATGGAGACCCGGATGGCGTTCGCCGACTACCAGATCGCCGCCGGAACTCGTGTGCACGTCGTCGACGTGCAAGGGGCCCGGGTCAAGGTCACGCAGGCCGACCCGGTGGACGTGCCTGGTGACGTGGACGAACCGCCTCGTTGAGACCACACCTGAGACCAACCAAGGAAAGAGACGCACGTGGATTCATACTCTGACACCGTCATCATCGCTGCGGTCGTCGTGCTGTTCGTCGTCGTGCTGGCCCTCGGCGGGTTTATCGCCAGCCGGATCAAACGTGTGCCGCCGAACCAGGCCCTGGTGATCGTCGGGCGCGGGGCCCGCGAACGTGAGACTGAGGACGGCGGGCAGAAAGTCGTCATCGGTGGGCGCACGTTCGTCTGGCCGGTCATCCAGCAGGGGTTCGCCGTGTCGCTGGAGCAGCGCCAGATCGCCATCAGCGTCGAGGGCGTGGACAAGAACTTCATCAAGCTCGCGATCCAGGCGTCGGTGAACTTCAAGGTCTCGGGCACCACTGAGGGCGTGCGGCGCGCCGCCCAGCGTTTCTTGAGCCAGCAGGCGTCGTTGAACCAGATCATCCAGCAGTCCTTGGAAGGGTCGCTGCGCTCGATCATCGGCAACATGCCGGTGCAGGAGATCATCTCCAACCGCACCGCGCTGTCTGAGGGTGTCGTCGAGGCGACGAAGGTCGACCTGGCCGAGCAGGGCCTGCAGGTTGACCTGCTGAACATCTCTGACATCTCCACCCCCGGCACGACATACCTGGCCGACCTGGGCCGCGGCGAAGCCGCCCTGGCCCGCCAGTACGCCGAGATCAAAGAGGCTGAGACTGCCCGCGCTGCCGAGTTCGCCCGTATCGAGGCCACCGAGCAGGTCGCCGAGCGCCGCAAGGCCCTGGCCCTGAAACAAGCCGCGATCAAGGCCGAGACTGACCGCGCCGACGCCGAGGCGAACGCCGCCGGCCAGCTCGCCAAAGCCGAGCAGGACCGCCTCGTCGCCGCCGAGGAGCGCGAGGCCCTGGTCGAGAAGGCCCGCGTCGAACAAGAGCGCCTGGACATCGAGATCCGCAAACCCGCCGAGGCTGACGCGTACGCCGCGGTCCAAGAAGCACAGGCCCGCCGCGACGCCGCGAACGCCGCCACCGAAGCCGAGGCCTACAAACGCCAGAAGGTCGCCGAGGCCAACAAGGTCGCCGCCGTCCAGGACGCCGAAGCCGCAGCCGCCGCGGTCCGCCTGGCTGGTATCGCCGACCGTGACCGCCAGGTCGCCCAGGCCGCCGGTATCAAAGCCGAGGGTGAAGCCCGCGCCGCCGCCATCGCCGCCGAGGGCCTGGCCGAGGCGACCGCGACCGACGCCAAAGCCGAAGCCCTGAAGAAGTATGGCGACGCGGCCCTGGCCACCGAGATCATCGCCCGCCTGCCTGAGATCGCCAAAGCGATCGCCACCCCCCTGGGTGCGATCGACCACCTCACTGTCGTGTCGACCGACGGCGCCTCAGCCGTCACCAAGACCGTCTCCCAGGTCGCAGGTGAGCTTCCCGGCGTCCTGCACAGCCTCACCGGCCTGGACCTGTCAGCCCTGCTCCGCAACGCCGGAACCGCCGCCGCCCCAGCCCCCACACAGCAAGCCTGACCCCGTCACCCGGGGTCATTGCGACCACCCTCCACGCGCAGACAAGTGAGGCATCGAGGTCAACGGTTCGCGTCGAGGTCAACGTGTCTTTACGTTGACCTCGACGCGAACCGTTGACCTCGATGGTCGCGGCACGCCGTCGCTGACCAGTGCGTGATGGCCTCGCGGGTGGCGGTGGTCTGCGGGTCTGTGCCGCCCAGGACGTGCAGGCGGTCGGCCAGGACGCTCCACAGCTGGTCGACGGCGGTGGGGGCGTCGCCGGCCTCACCGGTCCACCAGGCGAGGCGGTAGCGGATCGTCAAGGTTTCGCGGTGGTCGCGTCCGAACACGTCGACGGCGTCGCGCAGGACGTCGGCCAGCTCACGCACAGCCCCCGCGGGGTCACCGGCCTCACCGGTCCACCAAGCCAGATGGTGCCGGGTGGTGAGGATCTCGGGGTGGTCGCGGCCGAACACGCGCGTGCTGTCGGCGAGCAGCCCATCAAGCTCGCGCACGGCCGCGGCCGGGTCCCCAGCGCGGCCGCGCCACCCTGCGAGGATCCCGCGGGTCTTCAAGGTCGCAGGATGGTCTTTGCCCATGATACGGACCGTGTCGGCCAGGACTGCTTCCATCTCTGGCACCGCGCGGGCCAGGTCGCCGGCCTCTCCGTGCCACCGGGCGATGCTCCGCCGGGTCTTCAAGGTTCCGGGGTGGTCGCGCCCGAGCACCCGTACCCGGTCAGCGCGCACCGCCTGAAGGTCACGCAGCGCGCGCGGGACGTCACCGGACTTGGCACGGAGCTCGGCTGCGTGCTGACGCACCGACAGCGTCCTGGGGTGGTCGGGCCCCAGGACGGCGATGGTGGCGGCGAGCACCTGCTCCAGCTCGTGCACCGCACCGAGCGCGTCGCCGGCCTTGCCGCGCAACCGCGCGTGGTACGACCGTGTGACCAGCGTCTCGGGGTCGTCGGGCCCGAGGGTGCGCACCCGGTCGGCCAGGACCGTGTCGAGAAACTCCACGGCGTTGCGCACGTCGCCTGCCTCGGCGAGGTAGTACGCGAGCTCGTTGCGGGCGAGCATGATGTCGTGGTGGTCGTCGCCGTGCGTCCCGCGGTACTCGGTCAACAGCTGCTCAAGCTCGCGCACCGCCCCGAACGTGTCACCGGTCTCGCCCAGCCACCAGGCGAAGTGGTTCCAGGCGCGCAGGGTGTCGCGGTGGTCGGGTCCCATCGCACGTCGTGACGCCACGAGCAGGGCCTTGTGGTAGACCACCGCCTCCTTCACAGCGCCGCTCTGCGCGACCGACCGCCCCGCGCGGAACAGCGCAGCGTGGATCCCGTCAGCCAGGAGCGCCGGTTCGCCCACCGACCACAGGTGCTCCACGACGCTGCGCAGCTGTGGGCCTTCGACCAGGTCGAGGTTGCTGTCAGGCCACACGTCGACGGCAGCGTCGGCCAGCGCGACGATGGCGCCGGACCGGTCAGCGGCCAGGTCGCCGATCGCGCGCTGGGCCAGGGCGTGCACAGCGACCGGGTCCCACGCCTGCGGGCCAAGACGGACCAGGGCGACCCGTTCCAGCGCACGTAACGCCGCGTCGGCGTCCGGCTCGCCGTGGTCGCACAGGTACCGGCGGGCCGCGGCGGTGGTGAACAAGCAGCGCGGCGTGGCGGTGGGGTGGGCCACCGAGACCAAGACGGCCATCGCGCCGGCATGGTCACAGTGGGTCGCGGCGCGGTCCAAGGCGATGGACCAGGTCGCGGCGACGGTGCGGCGGTCGTAGGCGATATCGGCTTGGGCGAGCACGTCGGACAAGGTCCGGGTGCGGTCGCAGAACCGGGCGAGGTAGCCCGCAGTGGTGAGCTTTTCGTCGATGGCCACAGCGGTCGCCTGGTTGAGCGCCACAGGGTGGTAGCCCAGGGCCTGGACCAGGGCGCCGACCTCGTCGAGGGCGCCGGCGGGCATCGTGGCGGTGTACGGGGCGAGCCGTTCGGCGACGTAGGTCTCCGCTTCGTCTGCGCTGAACACGTCAAGGTCGACGACGTCGTCGACGCGGAAGAACACCTCGTACCCGATGTCGTCGCGGCGCGTGGTGACCAGGACCTGGCCCGGACCCGACGGCCACCAGCGTTCCAGGGCGTCCGGTTCGACGTCCAGGTCGTCGAAGACCACCAGCCACGACGTCGCGGTCCGCAGCCACTGCCTGAACGCCTCGGCGAGCACCACGGCGTTGGTCTCGGCGGCGTCCACCCCCATGTGCTCACGGCCGACCGCCGTCGCCGCCCGCGAGCACGCGGTGACGATCCCGTCGATGCTCGACGCGTCGACCCACACCTTGACCTGCGCGTCGGACCCCTCGTAGCACTCCCTGGCGAGCTGGGACTTACCCACCCCACCGTCGCCGTGCAGCACCTGCGTGTGCGACAGCACCACTGTTGCCGAGCTGCCCCACGCCGCGTCGATCCGCTCGCGGTAGCGCCTGCGCGGCTGGAACGCCGGGGGTCGACGCGGCGGGTTGCCCACGAGCACCCGCACCAGCCCGCCCGGCGCCTCGGGCCGCACCCGCCCGACCAACGGCACCACTGCGAGCGCCAGCGCCAGCACCGCCAGCGGCATCGAGGTCCACAGCACAACGACGGTCTTCGCCGACTCTGAGCTCGCCACCCACGCCGCTGCGGCCCCACCCGCCAACAGTGCCCACCCACCCCACAGCCACCAGCGCCAACGCAGCCCCAAGCGGACCCCACCAGCACCGACGCTCATGCGACAACCCTAGTCAGCGTTGCGCGGCGACTCCAGGATGAGCCTGGCTGCACGTGAAGCATCGAGGTCAACGGTTCGCATCGAGGTCAACGTATAGACACGTTGACCTCGACGCGAACCGTTGACCTCGATGGTTCATGCGGAAGCAAGGGCGTACGAGATGCGAGAGCGGCGTGGGTGGTCACCGCCATGATGGTCTCCATGAGCGAACCAGCGACCCCAAGCGAGATCCTGCTGTACCAGCGTGACGCCGACGGCCTGCCCGCCATCTCGGTCCGCCTCGACGGCGAGACCGTGTGGTTGACGCAGGCGCAGATGGTCGACCTGTTCAGGTCGAGCAAGGCCAACGTCAGCGAGCACATCAGGCACGTCTTCGACGAGGGCGAGCTGGAGCAGGAGGCAACTGTTCGGAAATTCCGAACAGTTCAAGCCGAGGGCACCCGGGAGGTGTCTCGGGACGTTGCCTACTACAACCTCGACGTGATCATCTCGGTGGGGTACCGGGTGAGGTCGCTGCGCGGGACGCAGTTCCGGATCTGGGCGACCCAGCGGCTGCGGGAGTACCTGGTCAAAGGGTTCGCCATGGATGACGCGCGGCTCAAGGAGCTCGGGGGTGGGGGGTACTGGCGCGAGCTGCTCGACCGGATCCGCGACATCCGGTCCAGCGAGAAGGTGCTGTACCGACAAGTGCTGGACTTGTACGCGACGTCCGCGGACTACGACCAGGCGAGCCCGACCAGCACGACGTTCTTCGCGGCTGTGCAGAACAAGCTGCACTACGCGGCGCACGGGCACACCGCAGCGGAGGTCATCGCCGCACGGGCCGACGCGGGCAAGCCCTTCATGGGTTTGCTGTCGTTCACGGGTCAGCGCCCGACGAAGGCCGAGGTGACCGTGGCGAAGAACTACCTGGACGAACGTGAGCTGCAGCGGCTGAACACGTTGGTCTCGGCGTACTTCGACGCCGCCGAGTTCCGGGCCCAGAACCACCAGGTGACATATATGGCCGACTGGTTGGCACACCTGGACCGCCTCATCGTGGCCATGGACGCCCCGAGCCTCGAGGGGCGCGGCACCGTCAGCCACCGCGAGGCTGTTGACAAGGCCACGACCGAGTACCGAGTACCGCGCCGGCCTCGACGACCAACCGTCCGACGTCGAGACCGCCTACCTGGAGTCCCTCAAACGCGCCCAGCGGCACATCGAGAAACAGGACGATGGGACCGGCTCCTAGCGTCTTGCCTGGTCAACGGCGGTCGCCCGTCGCCTGGACTGGCCTTGCGCTGGGCTTCGGTTCCCAGCGGCAATGTCGGCGCCTGAGCAAAGGTGGCGTCGCCCCAGCCCAGCTCACCGAAGATTGCGACTGCCTCGTCCAGGCGGGGGTTACGGGTCATCGTGGGTCATCGCTCCCGAGGTGGAGGACAGCGTCATGCTTGAGATGGTAGTTGACTGCGGTTGACGTCGAGGGACACGGTTCGCATCGACGGCAGCAGGTAGAACCGTGGCTGTCGCGTCGAACCGTGGCGCTCGATGAGCTCGGGGGTCTGCCGGCGGCCGTAGCCTGGAGCAGTGGTGCGTGGCAGGTTCGGTGTGCGGGTCCCGGTCGTGGCGGACCTGGGGGCGTTGTTGCGCACGTCCGGGTTCCGGCGGTTGTTCACTGTGCGGGTCGTCTCGCAGGCGGGGGACGGGGTGTTCCAGGTGGGGCTGGCGACACTGTTCTTCTTCTCGCCAGAACAGATGACGACGGCGGCGGGGGTCGCTGGGGCGTTCGCGGTGCTGCTCGTGCCGTTCACCGTCGTCGGGCCGTTCGCCGGGCCGTTGCTCGACCGGTGGAGGCGGCGCCAGGTGCTGCTCGTGGCGAACCTGGTGCGGATGGTGCTCACGGGGGTGCTCGCTGTGGTCATCGCCACGACGGGGGTGGGCGTGGCGGTGTATGTGCTCGCGCTGGTGGTCTTGGGGGTCAACCGGTTCTTGCTGTCGGCGCTGTCGGCCGGGCAGCCGCTGGTCGTGCCAGCACCGCTGCTGCTCACCGCGAACTCGCTGACACCGACGCTGGGGGCGGTCGCCGCGGTCACGGGGGCCACGGTCGGGTTCGTCGTCGGGCGGTTGTTGCCCGCGGGGACCGTCCGCAACGGGTGGACGTTGGCTGGCGCCGCAGCCGTGTTCGGGGCCGCTGCGCTGCTCGCGCTGCGCCTGGGGCCCGGCCAGCTTGGTCCGGACAGACGGCGCAGCGACAGACCGGTGGGCGACGGTGATCGCGCGGACGGCTGTGACACCCCGGCCGACCCCCTCGGACACCACACGAGCCAACACCCGACGCAGAAGGGCCGGGCTCCGATTGACGACCGACGTCCAACCCCGGCTGACGCCCGGACCGACTGGACACGCACGCTGGGTGGTGACCTGCGCGCGACGTCGGCTGACCTTGCGGCGGCGGCGCGGTACCTCCTCGCACGGCGCACCCCTGGTGCGGCGCTGGCGGTCATCGGGGCGCAACGGTTCGTGTATGGGGCGAACTTTCTCGCGTTGGTGCTGCTGAGCCGGAACTTGCTGTCGGACCCGGGCGACGCCGACGCGGGGCTGCGGACCTTCGCGCTGCTGGCGGCGGTGTCGTTCGCAGGCAACGGGCTGGCGGTGCTGGTCACCCCACTGGTGCACACCGACCCGGCGCGGTGGGTCATGGTGTGCCTGGCGGTGGGGGCCACGAGCCAGGGGGTGCTGGCGACCGGGCCGCGGCTCGGCGCGGTCGTCGCCGCCGCCGTGCTGCTGGGCGTCTCGGTGCAGGGGACGAAGATCGCCGTGGACACGATCGTCCAGCGCGACACCCACGACCAGTTCCGTGGGCGGGCGTTCGCCGTGTACGACATGACGTTCAACGCGGCGTTCGTCGTTGCCGCAGGCGCCGCGGCGCTCGTGCTGCCCGACACCGGGTGGTCGGCACCTGTGTTCGTCGTCCTGGCTGCCGGGTACCTCGTCGTCGCCTTGGCGTACCGCACCGTGCCACGTCCGGCGGTTGACGTCCGGTGAGCACACGATGCCCGACTTATGTGAGTTGTCGCCGTTTTTGGCTGTGACCAGGTGTTTCGTCGCTGGCCAGGAGGTCCGTCGCAGCCGGGTGCGAGGTTCTGCGCCCCGCGGGCACGCGCCGTAGAGTGGCGACCGATTCACCGGGAGTGGACGACATGCCGCCGTCGGACACCCCTGACCTGACCGAACAAGGTGATCATGTGTCCGAGCCGGTGCCCCTGTGGGACTCCACGGCCTTGTCCGGCCTTGCCGGACGTGTGCTGAACTCGGCCCGAACAGCAGTGGTCATCACGCAAGCCTGCGGAGACAACCTGATCGTGTGGGCGAACACGGGGTTCACGACGCTCACCGGGTACTCACGCAGCGAGGTCATCGGACGCAGCCCACGGTTCTTGCACGGTCCGCACACCGACGCCGCAGCGGTGCAGCGTATGCAGACCGAGCTCGCGGCGGGCAACCCGGTGACGACCGCCCTGCTCAACTACCGCAAGGACGGCACAGCGTTCTGGAACCGTCTGGTCATCACCCCGATCTGCGACGACGCCGACAAGGTCACCCACCATGCCGCGGTGCTCGTCGACGCGACCGCTGACGTCGTGACCGACCGGGCGCGGGCCGCTGAAGCAGCGGTGGCGAACCAGGCCGACCGTCTGGCCCTGATCACGCGGGTCGTCGACGCGATGACCGAGCACACCGACTACCACGAGGCTGCCGACGCGATGGCCCACGCGGTGGTCCCCGAGCTCGCGGACTGGGGTTTCGTCGTGCTGTTCGACGAGCACAACCGGCCTGAGCACTGCTGCCTGGCTGTGTCCGACGCGTCCAAGCGGGAGTCGGACTCGGCGCGCCTGGTGCAGCAGAACCTTCCCCACTGGGTGGCCCGCGCCCTGGCGACCCAAGCCTCGTGGGTGTACGAGACCTTGCACGCCGGGCACGAAGACCTGCTGCTGCCGCAGGTCGTGGACCTGGGGATGCTCGGGCAGCTCGTCCCGGCCAAACGGCACCTCGACGCGCTGTTCGACCTGGGGATCGGCACCCGGTTGTCGGTGCCGCTGTTCGCACGCAACCGCCTGCTCGGGCTCATGGCCCTCGAAGCGCGTGACCCTGACCGGTTCGACGTGCCCGCTGTGGTGACCACGACGTTGCTGCGCGCGCGGGTCGGCATCGCGTTGGACAACACCCGCCTGTACCGGGCCGAACGGGCCGCGGCCTTGACGCTCCAGCACCGGTTCTTGCCCTCTGCGGTGACCGTCACCGACCTGGACACTGCGGCGACGTACCGCCCGTCGGGCAACTCGGCGGAGATCGGCGGCGACTGGTACGACGTGTTCCCCCTCGGCGAGCGCGGGACGATGCTCGCCGTCGGCGACGTCGTCGGGCACGATATGAGCGCTGCGGCGACGATGGGCCAGCTGTCGGTGCTGCTGCGCGCCCGCAGCTGGAACGGCGGGTCGCCGTCGGAGGTGTTCCAGCTCATCGCCGAAGCCCTGCACGGGATGCACTGGAACGACGTGGCCTCGGTCACGTGCATGCGGTGGTTGTCGACCCCCACCGGCGGGCACGTGGAGTACGCGAACCTTGGGCACCCCGCCCCGTTCGTGCGCCTGCCCGACGGCAGCGTCTACCAGATGAGCCCGGCCCGTGGGGCGCCGCTGGGGCTGCACGACCCCAAGGCCGAGGTCGGCCAGGACGAGATGGACCTGCCCGCCGGGTCGGTGGTCGTGCTGTACACCGACGGTCTGGTCGAACGTCGTGACCGTCCCCTGCAAGACGGCCTGGCCGCCTTGGCCTGCGCGTTGCGCAGCGCCCCTGACGGGACCGCCGCGCAGATCCGCGACCACCTGCTCGCCACCTTGGTCCAGGACAAACCCGAGGACGACGTGTGCCTGCTCGTCGTGCGTGAACGTGGCACAGCCGTCCGCGCGGACCGGCGGGTGAACCATGTGCCCGCCCCGCTGCTGCCGTTGGACGACACCGGCAAGGTCGTGCCCGCACGTTCGCGCTGACCAGCACCAGTGCGGCCACCTCAAGGCCCAGGCCAGTGCGCCGCCCTGGCGTGGTTGCGCCAGCACGTTACGGTAGCCTTCGAGGTGATGGAGATGGGCGACCGGGATCCAGACCGCAGATCGCCGCCGTTGCTCGGCGATGGAGCCGAGCCTGCGGCGCACCCCGTCACGTCCCGGCTGTCGCTCGTGGTCACCGACGACGACCAGATGAGCATCCGGCGCGAGGCACAGACGTTCGACGAGATGCTCGCCGCCGACATGCAGGCCGAGCTCGAAGCCGAACAGGTGACCGCCGAGCGCCTGGCCCTGCTCGCCCGCGTCTCGGACGCTGTCACCGAGCACCTGGACTACCGCCGGGCCGCCGACGCGCTCGCCGATATCGCCATCCCGCCGCTGGCCGAGTGGGGGTTCGTCGCGCTGCTCGACGAACGCGGAGGGTTCGAGCACCTGCGGATCGCCACGACCCACCCGGGCAGGGCCCATGTGGCACGCACCCTGGAAAAGCTTGACCACACCTGGCTGGCGCGCTCTGAGACGATCCGCGAGGCGGTGCACGCCGCCCCCGAGGACGTGCTCATGCCCCGGGCGATGGACGCCGCCCGCCTGGCGCAGGCGGTCAGCGCCGAGCACTACGACCTGCTCGCGACCTTGGGCCTTGGCACATGGATGATCGTG
>WRCL01000018.1 GCA_009783975.1 Micrococcales bacterium | reverse complement strand
CCTGCTCCGAAGTACTCGACGAGCTCGTCCAGCTCGGCACGGTCGTCGTCCGAGACTGCAAAACCTACGGTGGCGGTCATGCGCGAGCCTCTCTGCGAGTTGCATCTGGAGAGCAGTCTAGAGGCAACAAAATGCATCCGCAACAGGCTCACGGGTCTGCAGAAGGGGTGAGACATGCCAGATGCGACCTGGGACACCAGATGCGACGTCACAACGTCGCATCTGGCGTCCCAGGTCGCATCTCGCGGTTGAGGTGCCTGGGCTTGGTCGGGTGGTCAGTGGGTGCGGGTGAGGATGGCGCGTTTGACCTCGGAGATCGCTTTGGTGACCTCGATGCCGCGGGGGCAGGCGTCGGTGCAGTTGAAGGTGGTGCGGCAGCGCCACACGCCTTCGCGGTCGTTGAGGATCTCCAGGCGTTCGGCGGCGCCCTCGTCGCGGGAGTCGAAGATCCAGCGGTGGGCGTTGACGATGGCCGACGGGCCGAAATACTGGCCGTCGACCCAGAAGACCGGGCAGCTCGTCGTGCAGCAGGCGCACAAGATGCACTTGGTCGTGTCGTCGAAGAGGGCGCGCTCGGTGGCCGACTGGAGGCGTTCTTTGGTGGGTTCCACACCGGAGACGATGAGGAAGGGCTGGACCTCACGGTAGGAGTCGAAGAACGGCTCCATGTCCACGACGAGGTCTTTGATCACCGGCAGGCCTTTGATCGGCTCGATCGTGATGGGTTTGCGCAGGTTGAGGTCTTTGAGCAGCGTCTTGCACGCCAGACGGTTGCGGCCGTTGATGCGCATGGCGTCCGACCCGCACACCCCGTGGGCGCACGAACGGCGGAACGTCACGGTGCCGTCGAACTCCCACTTGATCTTGTGCAGCGCGTCGAGCACACGGTCGCTGCCGTGCATGGTGAGGGTGAACGTGTCCCACCGCGACGTGGGGGCGGGCACAGGTTCGCCATAGCCAGCCGACGGGACGTCGGAGGGGACCGACCGCATGATCTTCACGGTCACGTCGAACGACGGGACCTCAGCGGCTTTGCCTGGGGACTGGGTCGTGGCACTCATCAGTACTTGCGCTCCATCGGCTGGTAGCGGGTCTGGGTCACTGGTTTGCTGCCGATGACCACCCGGTGGTCATCAGCGGCCGAGCTCACCGCGAAAGGCCCGGTGGCGTCGCCGACCGAACCGTCGTCGGACAGCGGGCGCCGGTAGGCCATGGTGTGCCGCATGAAACCGTCGTCGTCGCGTTTGGGGTAGTCCTCGCGGAAGTGACCGCCGCGAGACTCTTTCCGCAGCAACGACCCCAGGACGACGACCTCGGCCAGGTCGAGCATGAAACCGAGCTCGACCGCTTCGAGAAGGTCGGTGTTGAACGCCTGGGACTTGTCCTGCACGCACACCTCGCGGTACCGCGCCGCCAGCTCGCGCACGTCGGCCAGGGCCTGGGTGAGCGAGTCCTCGGTGCGGAACACCTGCGCGTTGGCGTCCATCGTCTCGGCCAGGGCCCGGCGCAGCTCGCCGGGGCGTTCGCCGTCCTCGCGCGAGCGGATCGCGTCGAGCTGTGCGACGACCGCGGCAGCAGGGTCGTCGTCGTCGTCGAGCTCGATCCAGTCGGCGCCGACGGCGTAGCTGGCTGCGGCGATCCCAGCGCGGCGGCCGAACACGTTGATGTCCAGCAGCGAGTTCGTGCCCAGGCGGTTCGAGCCGTGCACCGACACGCACGCGCACTCACCGGCCGCGTACAGGCCTTTGACGACGTCGGTGTTGTTGCGCAGCACCTCACCGTCGACGTTCGTGGGGATCCCGCCCATGAGGTAGTGCGCGGTCGGGTAGACCGGCACCGGCTGGGTGTACGGTTCGACGCCCAGGTAGGTGCGCGCGAACTCGGTGATGTCCGGCAGCTTGGCGTCGATGTGCGCCGGTTCCAGGTGCGTGAGGTCGAGGTGGACGTAGTCCTTGTGCGGCCCGCACCCACGGCCTTCACGCACCTCGTTGGCCATCGACCGCGCGACGATGTCACGTGGTGCGAGGTCTTTGATCGTCGGGGCGTAGCGCTCCATGAAGCGCTCGCCGTCGGCGTTGCGCAAGATCCCGCCCTCGCCGCGTGCGGCCTCGGAGAGCAAGATCCCCAGGCCCGCCAGGCCCGTGGGGTGGAACTGGAAGAACTCCATGTCCTCGATGGGCAGGCCACGGCGGTACGCCACAGCGATCCCGTCGCCGGTGAGGGTGTGGGCGTTGGACGTCGTCTTGAACATCCGCCCGGCCCCGCCGGAGGCGAACACGACCGACTTGGCGCGGAACACGTGGATCTCGCCGGTCGCCAGCTCGTAGGCCACGACCCCTAAGACGTTGACGTCCTCGCCGGGGTCCCCGGCTGCCAGGTCGTGGTCGACGAGCAGGTCAAGGACGTAGAACTCGTTGAAGAACGCGACGTCGTTCTTCACGCACTGCTGGTACAGGGTCTGCAAGATCATGTGCCCTGTGCGGTCAGCGGCGTAGCACGAGCGGCGCACGGCAGCCTCGCCGTGGTTGCGGGTGTGGCCGCCGAACCGGCGCTGGTCGATCCGGCCTTCGGGCGTGCGGTTGAACGGCAAGCCCATCTTCTCCAGGTCGAGCACCGCGTCGATGGCCTCCTTGGCCATGATCTCGGCAGCGTCCTGGTCGACGAGGTAGTCACCGCCCTTGACGGTGTCGAACGTGTGCCACTCCCAGTTGTCCTCCTCGACGTTGGCCAAGGCGGCGCACATCCCGCCCTGGGCTGCGCCGGTGTGCGACCGGGTCGGGTACAGCTTGGAGATGACCGCGGTGCGTGTGCGCACCGAGGATTCGAGGGCGGCGCGCATCCCGGCGCCGCCGGCGCCGACGATCATGACGTCGTACTGGTGGGTCTGCATCGTGGCTTTCTCCAGAGCGGTCAGGGGGTGGTGCTGTAGCAGAACTCGGGCGACCCGTCGCGGACCTTGCCGTTGATGGTCGGGCAGGGGTCGAAGGTGAAGATCACCAAGGTGCCCAGGAGCACGACGGTGATCGTCGCTGCGACGGCGACGACTTTGAGCCACAGGCGCGTGAGGGCCTTGGACGCGTAGTCGTTGATGATCGTACGGATGCCGTTGGCGCCGTGGAGCATCGCCAGCCACAGCAGCACCAGGTCCCACAGCTGCCAGCCAAAGCTCGACCACTTCCCGGCGACGAAGGCGAAGTTCAGGCTGCGGACCCCGTTCTCGGGGACGACGAGGTTGCCGGTCAGGTGCCCAAGGACCATGACGACCAGCGCCGCACCAGACAGGCGCATGAACATCCAGCCAGCGGCTTCGGCGTTCGTGCGGGTCGCGCGGCGGCCAGGGCCTGCCGCGCGGCTGCGGGGAGCCTTCGGATCAGCGATGACAGTCATCAGTCACCCCCAGGCGACGAGATGGTCGGGGAGGGTTGGGTGTCCTCGTGCGGGTTGAACACGTGCGACAGGTGGATCGCCAGGAACGGGATGAGCAAGATCGCGGCGGCAGCGACGGCGAGCCACAGCAGCCTCTTCTGGAACCTGGCACCTTTGGACCAGAACCCGACAAGGATGATGCGCAGGCCGTTCATCGCGTGCAGGACGATCGCGGCGACCAGACCAGCCTCGCTCAGACCCATGACGACGTTCTGGTAGGTCTCGATCGCTGTGTTGTAGGTCTCGGGGGAGACACGGACCATCGCCGTGTCCAGCACGTGGACCAGCAGGAACAAGAAGATGAGGAAGCCTGTGATGCGGTGGAGCACCCAGGACCACATCCCCGCGCGCCCGCGGTAGACAGTGCCGACCGGCGCCCTGGCCGGTCTGGCTTGGGGCGGAGCAGACAACTCGTGACCTCCTCAAGCGGGGCTCGGAGGCGCCACACGGCGCCGCACCACAACTCTAGTGCGGGACAACGATCTCTCCCGACGGCAGATCCGGCAAGACCTCCCGTTCTTCTCGGAGCGGACCGTCTCACTATGTGGAGTCCGTCACATTCATCCCCCGAATCAGCCGCCCTCCCGGCGCTGTGGTGCCCGGGTACCAGCCGACCGATTAGGCTGGCAGGTATGTCGGGGATCGAAGGCTTCTACGCTGTCATCCCGGCCGGGGGAGCAGGTAGCCGGCTGTGGCCGCTGTCGCGTACCGGCCGGCCCAAGTTCCTGCTCGACGTGCTGGGCACCGGCCGGACGCTGCTGCAAGGCACCGTCGACCGGTTGCTGCCCCTGACGGGCCCAGACAGGTTGCTCGTCGTCACTGGGCAGGCCCACCGTGAGCAGGTCGTGCGCCAGCTGCCTGAGCTGGCCAGCGGCGCAGACCAGGTGCTCGCCGAACCGTCGCCGCGCGACTCCATGGCGGCGGTCGGCCTGGCCGCAGCGGTGCTCGCGCACCGGCACGGACGCGACACGCTCCTGGGTTCGTTCGCCGCCGACCACGTCATCGAAGGCCAGGACGTGTTCGAGCGCACGGTCCATGAGGCGGTCGCCGCGGCGCGCGCGGGGTTCGTCGTCACCGTGGGGATCAAGGCCGGCGGTCCGTCGACGGCGTTCGGGTACATCGCCGGTGGTGACGACCTCGACGTCGCCGGGGCCCCCAGCGCCCGGCACGTCACCGGGTTCACCGAGAAACCCGACGCTGACACCGCGTGGACCTACCTGGCCACGGGCCGGTACTGCTGGAACGCGGGGATGTTCGTCGTCGGCGCCGGGGTGCTCCTGGACCACCTGCACACCCAGCTGCCGACGCTGCACGACGGGTTGTGCGAGATCGCCGCCGCCTGGGACACCTCCCGGTGCGAGGCGGTGCTCGCCGCGGTGTGGCCCACGCTCACCAGGATCGCCATCGACCACGCGATCGCCGAACCTGTTGCCGCGACCGGTGGGGTCGCGGTCGTCCCTGGTGGGTTCGGCTGGGACGACGTGGGTGATTTCGACTCCCTCGCGGCGCTGCTCGGTGACAGCACCACCGTCGGCGACGACGCCCTGGTGCTGCGCATGGATGCCGACGACGCGTTCGTCATCACCGCCGGGCGTGCCGTGACGGTCATCGGGGTCGACGAGGCGGTCGTCGTCGACACCCCCGACGCTGTGCTCGTCACCACCCGCCCCAACGCCCAACGGGTCAAGGACGCCGTCGACACCTGGCGAGACCGGGGCAGCGCCTGGCTGCTGTGACCGAACACGGCCTAACCTTGGTGGGTGGACCGGACGACGTCGGTGAGCCGGGTGCAGGCGTTGGTCGCCGAGCTGGACGACGAGCTCGTCGCGCTGCGGCGGGACCTGCACGCCCACCCTGGGCTGGCCCGGGCCGAGCACCGCACCCGCGACACGGTCGCCGAACGGCTCGCCGCAGCAGGGCTAGAACCAGTGCAGGTCGCTGGGACCGGGCTCGTGGTGGATATCGGCACTGGTGACAACCGGGTCGCCCTGCGTGCCGACATGGACGCCCTGGCGGTGCCCGACACGTGCGGGGCGCCGTGGCAGTCGACCGTGCCGGGGGTGGCGCACGCCTGCGGGCATGACGTGCACACCGCGGCGCTCGTCGGGGCTGGTCTGGTGCTCAGCGCGTTGGACGGGCTGCCCGGTGGTGTGCGGCTGGTGTTCCAGCCCGCCGAGGAGGTCCAGCCCGGTGGGTCGCTCGACGTCATGGCCGGTGGGGTGCTCGAGGGGGTGTCGGCTGTGTACGCGCTGCACTGCGACCCCACGCTCGACGTCGGCCAGGTCGGCACACGTATCGGGGCGATCACCTCAGCGTCGAACGAGGTGCACGTGACGCTCACCAGCGCCGGGGGGCACACCTCGCGGCCCTACCTCACCGGTGACGTCGTGTTCGCCCTCGGCCAGGTCGTCACCTGCGTCCCGTCAGTGCTCAGCCGGCGGCTGGACCCGCGCTGGGGGGTGAACCTCACATGGGGGACGGTCCACGCCGGGCAGGCGGTCAACGCGATCCCCGCGACCGGGACCGTCGCCGGGACGTTGCGCACCCTGGAGGTCAGCGCGTGGGAGCACGCTGGGGAGCAGGTGCGCCAGATCGTCGACGCGCTCGTCAGCCCGCTCGGGGTCGCCGCGCAGGTCCGGGTGGTCACAGGCGTGCCGCCGGTCGTCAACGACGCGGCGGCGACGCAGGTGCTCGAACAGGCGGCCCGTGACGTCGTCGGACCTGACGCGGTGGTCCTGGCCGAGCAGTCCCTCGGCGGTGAAGACTTCGCCTGGTACCTCACAGCCGTCCCCGGCGCGATGGCGCGCCTGGGCACCCGGACCCCTGGTGGTCGGACATATGACCTGCACCAAGGTGACCTCGTCATCGACGAGCGCGCTGTCGGCCTTGGTGCCCGGCTGCTCGCACGTGCTGCTGTGCTCGCGCTGGGTGACGGCTGAGCACCTGCACGGTCGAGGCGGTCAGCGGCCCGTGAGGTCGTCGGGGCCGAACGGGTCGGGCAGGAGCGTGGACAGCGCGACCGGGGTGGTCGTGGTGGCGACGAGCAGGGTGTCGGTGCTGTGCTCGGCCAGCAGCTGGCGGCACCGTCCGCACGGGGTCACCACTGTGCCGTCGCCGGTGACGCAGACCACGGCGACGAACCGTCCACCGCCGCCAGTGTGCAGCGCGGCCACCAGTGCGCACTCAGCGCACAAGGTCAGGCCGAACGAGGCGTTCTCCACATTGCACCCCACGACGGTCCGGCCGTCGTCGACCAGACCCGCAGCACCGACCAGGTAGTGTGAGTAGGGGGCGTAGGCCCGTGCTGCCACGTCGCGGGCAGCGGCCACGAGGGCGTTCCAGTCGATAGCTTCTGGGTCCACCTGCACCAGGCTACTGCAGACCAGGGATGGGCTTTGTCTGCGATTGTCGCAAATGCCCGTAAATGCGTTCCCAGCAGTTTCCGCGGGGTCGGTGTGGTCAACCGGCGTCCAGGACGTCCCATGACTATCGTGAGGCCGACGCCGCCGCCCCGCGCTCCCTGCGCCGCAGACGGCGTGCGTCGTGTTCAAGGAGCGCCACCGGAGCATCTGCTCGCGGACGAGAACAGGTGAGTGGTATGAGATCGCGCGTGACGGCGATAATGGTTGTGCTCGCGCTGGCCGTGTTCGCGGTGATGAACCTGGTCCCAGCGCAGGCGGCGAACACGGTTCCGTTCGCCATCCGGTACCAGGCGAACACCAACGGTGCGATTGTCGCTATCGGCAACAACCTGCTCACCTGCCCCGACTCGGCGGCGAACTGTGCTGCGGCCCGCGCTGGCGGCAACTACAACAACAACAGCTTTACGATGACCAACCTCGACGCCGACGACGTAGCCTCGACGTTCAACTCCTCGTCGTCGTCGTTGTTGCTGCCTGACGGGGCCGTCGTGCAGTGGGCGGGGCTGTACTGGGGGGCACGCCTGACCGCGGGCACCGGCGGCACCGCTGGGACCGGCACCCGCACGCAGATGCAGCTGCGTCCGCCCGGAGCCGCGGCGTACGTCCCGGTGACCTCGCAGTTCACGTTCGGGCCCAACACGTCCAGCTATGGCGCCTACCAGGAGTTCGCCGACGTCACCGCCATCGTCGCCGCTGGCGGGAACGGTCCGTACTGGGGTGCCAACGTCGTGGCTGCGACCGGTGTGGACCGGTACGCCGGGTGGTCGCTGGTCGTGGCGTACGCGGCCCCCAACATGCCGCTGCGGAACCTCACCGTGTTCGACGGGTTCGACATGGTCAGCACCTCGAACCCGAAGACGATCACGATCGACGGGTTCTTGGCCCCCTGGACCGGGCCTGTCGACGCCCAGCTGTCCATGGTCGCCTACGAAGGCGACCTGTACCAGGCCGCGGACTACACCTTGCTGAACACCACCCAGCTGGCGACGGCGTTGTCGCCAGGGTCGAACTTCTTCAACGCGACGAACGACACCAACGGGACCTCGGTGACCACCCGCACCCCGGCCGACAAGAACATGCTCGGGTTCGACATCAAGAACGTCGGTGCGTCTGGTGCCATCCCGAACGGTGCGACGAGCGCCACGTTCACCTTCTCCAGCGGTGGGGACACCTATTATCCCGGTGTTCTGGCCACGGCGATCAGTATTTACTCCCCAGACTTCACGACGTCGACCAAGTCTGTGATCAACCTCTCGGGCAACAACCCGTCGCGGCCCGGTGACACGCTGCAGTACACCCTCGCTTTTTCCAACACCGGGATGGACTCGGCGTTGCAGGTCGTCGCCGAGGACGTCCTGCCACCAGGGGTGAGCTTCGTGCCTGGCTCGATCAGGTGGGTCGCGTCGTTCGGCGTCCCGGCGGTCAGCCAGACCGACGCCGCCGACGGTGACAGGGCCGAGTACGACCCGACGACCCGCACGGTCCGGGCACGTCTGGGCACCAACGTCACCTCCGCGGGCGGGACGATGGTCGGCACTGTGGACGGCCAGGGCGCCGGGTCGCAGAACAGGCTGATGTTCAACGTCGTCGTCGACCCAGGGGCTGGTGGCACCACGGTGTCGAACCAGGGGACCTTGAAGTACCGCACCAAGACCGCCGGTGTGGACGCGACCTACGTGACCAACGTGGCGAGCACTGACGTCGTCGCCCAGGCCGACGTGGCCGTGTCCAAGACGATGAGCCCACGCCCGACCCCTGTGGGCGGGCAGTCGGTGTCCACGGTGACGGTGACCAACAACGGCCCGAACGCTGCGACCGGTGTCGTGCTCACCGACCCGATCCCCCCCGGTTTGACGAACGTCCAGGTCAGCGCACCAGCCGGTGTGACCTGCACTGTCGGCGTCACCGAGGTCAGCTGTCCGTTGGGGTCGGTGGCCAACGGCGCCTCGGTCACTGTGCTCGTCCGCGGCACTGTGCCGTCTGGTTCGACCGCCACGTCGGTGACGAACGTCGCCACCGTGTCGACCACGGCGTACGACCCTGTCCCGACGAACAACGTCTCGTCCGACACGGTCTCCTTGGTCCGCCAGGCTGACCTGGCGATCACCAAGTCCGTCTCGCCGGCCACCGCCGCGCCTGGCGCGACGGTCGTCTACACCCTCACCGCGAGGAACAACGGTCCGTCGGACGCGACGAACGTCGTGCTCAGCGACCTGCTCGACCCGTCTCAGCTGGGGCTGGTCTCTGCTGTGCCCTCGACTGGCACCTGCGTCACCCCCGGGAACGGCCTGGCATGTGCGGTGCCGACGCTCGCAGTCGGCGCCTCGGCGAGCGTGAGGGTCACCGCGACGCTCGACTCGCGCCTGGCGCAGGGCACTGTGGTGGCCAACACCGCCCAGGTGACCTCGGCCACGCTCGACCCTGTCACCACCAACAACCAGGCGAGCTCGCAGGTCACGGTCGGTGCCCCGCAGGCCGATATCGTGCTGACCAAGACTGCCCCGGACAACGCTGTGGCTGGTACGTCGATCACCTACCAGCTCGACGCGACGAACAACGGTCCGTCGGACGCCACCAACGTCACGATCGCCGACCCGCCACCTGCTGGTGTGACGTTCACCTCGGTGAGCACCACCCGCGGCAGCTGTTCCATCAATGGTGCTGGTGCGGTGGCGTGCAGCGGTATCACCCTGCCCGCAGCCTCGTCGATGCGGGTGACCGTCGCCGGGACGGTCGCCCCGGACGCCAACCCCGGACCGGTGACCAACACCGCGACGGCCACAGCGTTCGGCCGCAACACCACCGCGTCGGCGACGACCAACGTGGCGCGGTCGGTCAACCTGTCCGTGACCAAACGGGCGAACCGCACGTCCTTGCCTGCCGCCGCGGGCCTGGAGGTGGACTACACCATCACCATCACCAACACCGGGCCGTCGACCGCCACAGGTGTTCAGCTCTCCGACATCGTCCCGCCAGGTCTTGTCGTTGACGGCGTCACCCCTGCCGCCGGCCTCACGTGCGGCAGCCTGGCCGCTGTCCCTTTGGTCTGCAGCGTCAATGGTTCGATCCCGCCGGGCGGCAGCCAGGACGTCGTCGTGCAGACACACTCGGCCGCCGACCTCAGCACCGGAGCGAACCTCACCGAGACGGTCACCGTCTCAGCTCCTGGCCAGACCCCGGCCACGGCGAGCTGGACCCTCACAGGCTCTGGGCAGGCTGACCTGGCGGTGACCAAGGCTGCGCCGGCCACAGTCGTGGCGGGCGACGTGGTCACCTACGAGATCACGGTCGAGAACACCAACGACCCCGCGTGGGACGACATCACGGCGCTCAACGTCGAGCTCACAGACACCCTGCCTGCCGGGGTGACGTTCTTGGCGTCGACCGCACCGGGGTCGGCGACCACCTCAGGGTGCGCAGCCGTGGGGCAGGACGTGACCTGCGCGCTGCCCGACATCGCTCCACAGGCGTCGACGACGGTGAAGATCTCTGTGCTCGTCGACCCAGGGCTCGCCGCGGGCACCACCGTGGTGAACACCGCGACAGTGGGCTCGTCGACCGCTGACCCGTCGCTGGACAACAACAGCGCGACGGTGACCTCGCAGGTCGAGACGAGCACCGACCTGTCGGTCCACGACCTCACCATCACGCCGGCTGGAGCGTACCAAGGAGCCGGGTCGTGGGTGACGGTCGCCTTCACCATCACCAACGCCGCCACGGGTCCGTCGGTGGCCCATGACGTGCAGTTCCGCCTCGCTTCGGTCGCTGACCTGGGTGTGGGCGTGGACCCGAACCGTTGTGCCATCGCCAACGGTGAGTTCGTGTGCACGATCACCGGTGTCGACCTCGCCCCTGGTGAGTCGGTCACCGAGACCTTCAACATGGTCGTCCTCGGGTACGTCGAGCCGGGCACCTACCCCGTGACGGTCGTCGCCTCGACAACCACCCCCGAGACCACCCTGACGAACAACACAGCGTCGGCCAACCTCGTCGTCGGCGCCTCGGGCACTGCCCTGCGGGCGACCAAGTCGGCCGAAGACACAGTGCCGAACCCAGCTGACGGGCACGCGTCGTACACCGCCGGGACCCCGTTCCGTTACCAGGTCGACGTCAGCTCTCCGGGCGCCACACGGCCAGCCCCGTACGGTGCCGACGCGCACGACGTCGTCGTCTCCGACACCCTCCCGGCCGGGTTCACCGCGACGTCGGTGGTCTCGACCCAGGGCACGTGCGCGCTCGCCGGTGGCGGCACCAGGTTCACGTGCGAGCTGGGCACCGTGCCGAGCTATATGCCCACCCAGGCGGCACCTGTGACGATCACCGTCATCGGGATGGTCGCCCCCGACGCTCCTGTGGGTGCCGCAGGTGAACAGGTGGCCAACACCGCGACGGTGACGTCGTCCACCGCGAACCTCGCCGGCAACCCGACGTCGCTGAGGCCGTCGGCTCACGTCGACATCATCGCCGAGGCTGACCTGCGCCTGATCAAGAACGCCGACAGCACACCGGTCTACGTCGGCGGGCAGGACAGCTTCACGCTCACGGTGGTCAACGCTGGTCCCTCGGTGGCGACCAACGCGACAGTCCTCGACACCCTGCCCGTCGGGTTCGACTTCGTGGCCTCACCAGGGTGCACGCAGGTCGGTGGCACACCGGCCACAGGTGTGCAGGTGCAGTGCACGATCGCCGAGGTCGACCTGGCCGAGTCGTCATCGGTGCAGGTGTTCGTCTCCATGGACCCCTTCGGCGGACGGGCACCAGGGTGCCGTCCAGGTGACCCGTGCGACCCGGTGTACCCACGTACGGTGACCAACACCGCGTCGGTCAGCGCCGCGGCCCACGACAGCGACCTGACGAACAACGCCGCATCGGTCGACGTCGAGCTCGACAGGCTCGCCGACCACGCCATCATCGGGTCGGTGAGCACCTCCACACCGTCGGCTGGGGGACAGGTGCTCTACAGCGCCATGTCGATCAACAACGGGCCGTCGGTCGCCGACAACCCGACCGGGGTGACGACCTTCCCGCCTGGTTTCGTGCCGATGGCCTCAGCCCCGCCAGACGTGCCCGGCAACAGCTGCACGTGGGACGCGCCGGTGCCGCCCGATCCGCAGGCTGTCGGGTGGTCGACCACCCAGTACACGTTGAGCTGCGAAGCGATCGACGTCCCACCGCTGTTCAAGGTCTTCGAACCTGCGTTCCCGGTGTTCAGCCAGGTCGCCATGTGGATCCCGGCTGACACTCCCCCGGGTCTGTACACGACCAAGGTCGTGGTGGGAACCACCACCCCTGAGTCGGACTACGAGAACAACACGTCGTTGGTGCCGGTCAACGTCCAGCAGGTATCGGACCTGTCAGTCACCAAGACCCTCGTCGACCCGATCATGGCCGGGCGCCAGGCGACCTGGCGTGTGAAGGTGACGAACGCTGGTCCGTCCGTGGCGGACAACGTCGTGGTCTCCGACGCTGTGCCCGAAGGGATGACCTTCGTCTCGGCGAGCGTCGACGGCGGCGCTGCGTGCTCGACACCGACAGGCAACGCAGAGTCCGTCGTCAGCTGTCCGGTGGGCCGGCTGGGTGTGGGCGGGTCTGGAACGGTCCTGGTGACGTTCGCCGTCCCCCTGAGCGCGGCCGGCACCCAGCAGTGCAACGCTGTGCTCGTCGGCTCGTCGTCGCTCGACCCGGACGCGACCAACAACAAAGCCGAGGCGTGCGACGTCCCGGTGGTGCCGCCAGCAGCAGACGTCGGCGTCGCCATCACGCAGAGCACCGTGTCGCCTGACGGCAGGCAGGCCCGGTTCGTGGTGGAGGTCACCAACAACGGGCCAGGGGACGGCACCAGCGTCGTGGTGAGGTTCGACGTGCCCGACGGTCTGACGATCACCTCCGCGGTGGTCACCGCCAGCGCCGGTGCCACAGGTGCCATGCAGTGCACCGGCCGCCTGGTCTGCACGATCGACACGATCGCGCCTGGTGGGAAAGTCGTCTTCTCCATCGTCGGGGCGGTCTCACCGACCGCAGGGCCCAGCCTCACGCTGAAAGTCGCGGTCACCCACAACGAACCTGACCCTGTCGAGGCCAACAACACCGACAGCGCCACCCTCGTCCTGCCAGACACGTCT
>WRCL01000017.1 GCA_009783975.1 Micrococcales bacterium | reverse complement strand
GACGTTGGTCTCGTCGGCTGAGGAGACCGCCAAGGACGTCGTGCGCACCCTGGTCGCCCACGACCTGCAGCGTGACCCCGCTGCCGGTCCGCCACGCCGGCAGTTCGTCACCACCGGAGACCCGGCGTCGTTCGCCGAGCTCGCGCAGCGGTTCTTGGGACCAGAGGTGCATACCGTCGACACCCTCGGCGCGTTGAGGTGAGGGTGCCATGAGGCTGCGGGTGCTGGGGTGCGCCGGGTCGTTCCCGTCGGCGACGTCGCCCGCCTCGGGGTACCTGGTGAGCGCCGACGACGCCCAGGGGCGCACCTGGCACGTCGTGCTCGACCTTGGCTCAGGGGCGCTGGGTCCGTTGCAGCGCTGGGTGGACCACACCGCGCTGGACCTCGTGGCGATCACCCACCTGCACGCCGACCATTGCGCAGACCTCGCTGTGCTGGACGTGGCCCGCCGGCACCACCCCGCTGGCCCGTGCCCACCGTTGCCGGTCTGGGGGCCGGCTGGCACCGACGACCGGATCACCGCCCTGGTCGGCAAACCCACGCCAGCGTTCGACGTGCACGTGTGGCACCCAGGCGTTCAGGTGGCCGTCGGGCCGATGGTGCTCACCCCGGTCGCGGTCGAGCACCCTGTGCCGACGTTCGGTGTCCGCGTCGTCGGCCCGTGCGAGGCTGGCTCCGCCCGCACGGTCACGTTGTCGTACACCGGTGACACCGACACCGGGCCGGGCCTGGACGAGCTGGCCACCGACGTCGACGTGCTGCTCGCCGAGGCTGGGTTCTGCGACGACGACGCACCCCGGGGAATCCACCTCACCGCTGCGAGGGCCGGTGCCGCCGCGCAGCGTGCTGGTGCACGTCGGCTCGTGCTCACCCACCTCGCCGCCTGGGACGACCCACAGCGTGCCCTCGCCCGAGCCCGCCAGACCTATGACGGACCGCTCGACCTGGCCGTCCCAGACATGCTCGTGACGTTGTAGGCCACGCCGGACAGATGGCCAGGCGATTCGTCGCCGGGTGTGAGGTGCACGCACGGCGCGTCCGGTGCCGGTGCTCGCCAGCCGCAGGGTGCCAGCGTGCGTCCCCGGTGCGCCCCTGGGTACGTGAGGTGGCCTAGGGTGGCTGGTATGGACGAGAACCTGGTGCGGGCCGATGGGCGCCGCGTGGACGAGCTGAGGCCGGTGTCGATCGAGCGTGGGTACTTCGACGTGGGGGAGGGCAGTGTCCTGGTGCGGTTCGGGCGCACGACGGTGCTGTGCGTGGCCTCGTTCACCGAAGGGGTGCCGCGGTGGCGGCGCGGGTCGGGCAAAGGGTGGGTGACCGCGGAGTACGCGATGCTGCCGCGGGCGACCGGCAGCCGCTCCGACCGTGAGTCGGTGCGCGGCAAGGTCGGCGGGCGCACGCACGAGATCTCCCGGCTGGTCGGGCGGTCGTTGCGCACCGTCGTCGACACCAGGGCCCTGGGTGAGAACACCATCGTCGTCGACTGCGACGTCCTCGCCGCTGACGGGGGCACCCGCACCGCGGCGGTCACTGGGGCCTATGTCGCCCTCGCCGACGCCCTGGCGTGGGCGGGCACCCGGGGCTTGCTCAAAGGCGAGCCGTTGTCAGACTCGGTCGCGGCGGTCAGCGTCGGGATCGTCGACGCGGTGCCGATGCTCGACCTGCCGTACGCCGAGGACGTGCGCGCCGCCACAGACATGAACGTCGTGACGACCGGCTCGGGTACGTTCGTCGAGGTGCAGGGCACTGCCGAGCAGACCCCGTTCGACCGTGCCGAGCTCGACACGCTGCTCGACCTGGCGCTGGTCGGCACGACCGAGCTCACCCGGCTCCAGCGTGAGGTGCTCGCGTCGTGACCGGCACGGTCGTCCTGGCCACGCACAACGCGCACAAGGTCGCCGAGGTCCGTGCGATCCTCGCTGAGGCGGGGCTGGACCCCCGGTGCCTGGTCGGTGCAGCAGACCTGGGCGTGGCCCCCCCGGTCGAAGACGGCCTGACCTCTGCCGACAACGCCCTGATCAAGGCCCGTGCGCTGGTCGCGGCAACCGGGCTGGCGGCGGTCGCGGACGACTCGGGCCTGGTCGTCGACGTCCTCGGCGGGGCCCCAGGCATCTTCTCGGCACGTTGGTGCGGCCACCACGGCGATGACGAGGCGAACTTGCGCCTGCTGCTCGACCAGCTCGCCGACGTGCCCGACCCGCACCGCACCGCGCGGTTCCGCTGCGCCGCGGTGCTCGTGACCCCCGACGGGGCCGAGGTCGTCGAGCACGGCGACCTTGCCAGCACGCTCACCACAGCCCCACGCGGGGCCAACGGGTTCGGCTACGACCCGGTGCTCGTCCCAGACGGTGAACGACGCACCTGCGCCGAGCTGAGCGCGACCGAGAAGAACGCCCGCAGCCACCGTGGCACAGCTTTCCGGGCGTTGGCGCCGGCGGTCGTCGCTGTGCTGTCGCCGTGACCTGACCAGTCGCCGGCAGGGTGAAACCGGCGACCTGTGCCCCGTCGACGCCCCGGTGGGCCCAAGTGCCACATGGCACGTGCCGGCGGGGCGTAGGCTCGACCCGTCTGTCCCACCTCACCACGCAGAGGGATCCATGTCGTACCAGCAGCCGTACCAGCCAGACCCGTACAACCCTCCTCCCGCCGGGTACGGGCCCCCGGCTGACTATGGTGCCCCGGTCGACTATGGCACACCGGGATACCCGCCAGCGCCTGGGTATGGTCCCCCGCCGTACCCGTACGCACCCACGCCGCAGAACAACACGATGGCGTTGGTGTCGATGATCTGCAGCCTTGCCGGGATCTTCACCGGTGTCACGGCGGTCGTCGGCATCATCTTGGGGCATATCGCGCTCAACCAGATCAAGAACACCGGTGAGGAGGGCAGGGGGATGGCGGTGGCCGGGCTGGTCATCGGCTACATCCTCGTGGTGGTGGCCATCCTCGTCTTCATCTTCTACCTCGTCATCTTCGTCTGGGTCGTCTCGCAAGACACCAGCACGTACTGACGTCCGCACAGGTCAGATGGTCACAGCAGACGTCCGACATGTGCCATCGCCTGGCGCAGCAGCACACCCTGGCCGCCGGTCATCTCGAGCTGGACGTCGTCGTCGCAGGCCTGTTCTGGGGTGAGCCAGGCAAGGTCGAGCGCGTCTTGGCGGGGCCGGCAGTCACCGGCGACGGGGACGACGTAGGCCAAGGACACCGCGTGCTGGCGTGGGTCGTGGTAGGCGGTGATCCCCGGGGTGGGGAAGTACTCGGCGACGGTGAACGGTTGCGGTGAGGCGGGGATCTGCGGCAGGGCCATCGGCCCGAGGTCTTTCTCGATATGGCGCAGCAGGGCGTCGCGCACCCGCTCGTGGTAGTTCACGCGCCCCGAGACCAGGGCCCGGGTGATCGCACCGGTGGGGGTGACGCGCAGCAGCAGACCGACGTCGACGACGTCACCTGAGTCGTCGACCCGCACGGGCACAGCGTTGATGTACAGCACAGGGACCTGCTGGCGCACAACAGCCAGCTCGCCCTCGGTGAGCCAGATCGACGGTTGCGCAGGTTCGTCTGGTGGGCGTGGGAACTCGGCGGTGTCGGTCACAGACCTGTTCTACTCCCTCGACGGCAGCAGGGTGCAGATTTGATACCCCTGGGGGTACCAGGACTATCATGGGGCAACGTGCGCTGACGTGCACGACGCTCGTCCCTCACCGAGAGTAGGACCTATGGCAACCATCGACCTCACCGACGCCACGTTCGACCAGACCATCGCCGAGACCGAGATCGTCATCGTCGACTTCTGGGCGCCGTGGTGTGGCCCGTGCCGGGTGTTCGGGCCGGTGTACGAGAAGTCGTCGGACGCGCACGCTGACGTCCTGCACGCCAAGGTCGACACCGAGGCTGAGCAGGGCCTGGCGCTGAAGATGCAGATCACCTCGATCCCGACCCTCGCGGTGTACCGGGAGGGCATCTTGGTGTACCGCAAAGCCGGGGCGGTGCCTGCGGCGACGCTTGAGCAGCTGGTTGACGTGGTGAAGAACCTCGACATGGACGAGGTGCGCCAGAAGGCTGCCGAGCAGGCGTGAGACCGTGCCTCGCCGGGGCGGTGAGGTGCTGCGGTCGCGGGTGCGTGAGGCGGGACTCGAACCCGCACGCCCTGGCGGGCACCAGGACCTAAACCTGGCGTGGCTGCCGTTTCACCACTCACGCGCAAGGTCCAGTCTGGCACGCTTGCGCCGAACGTCAGATCCCCAGCTCGCGGCGCAGCAACGCCACATGCCCTGTGGCCTTGACGTTGTACCGCACCCAGGTGACGGTCCCAGCGCCGTCGAGGACGACCGTGGACCGGATCACCCCGACGCTCGTCTTGCCGTAGCTGTTCTTCTCGCCCCACGCACCCCACGCGTCGAGCACGGCGTGGTCGGGGTCTGACAGCAACGGGTACGTCAGGTGCTGCGCGGCGGCGAACGTCGCCAGCCGCGCCACCGGGTCAGGGGAGACACCCAGCACCTGGTACCCCGCGGCGCCCAACGACGCCAGCGAGTCGCGGAAGTCGCACGCCTGCTTCGTGCACCCCGACGTGGCCGCCCGGGGGTAGAAGTACACCACGACGCGCTGCCCGCGCAGGTCAGACAAGGTGACCGGGGTGCCCTGCGCGTCGGGCAGGGTGAAGTCAGGGGCGGTGTCGCCAACCTTCAGACCAGACATTGTTCCTCCGTAGGTGTCACGCTCACTCTACGGTCCACGGTACGGTCAACACGTGCCTGAACCCACCACCCCGCGCGCTGCGACCAGCCCGACGCCCCGTGTCCCGATCCGGATGCTCAACGACCGCCTCCTGGTCCGTCTGGACGCCGAGAGCGCCGAACGCCGCTCTGCGACCGGCATCGTCATCCCCGCCAGCGCCGAGGTCGGCAAGCGTCTGTCGTGGGGGTTTGTCGTGGCCGCCGGCCAGCACGTGCGCCAGGTCGCCATCGGCGACAAGGTCCTGTTCGACTCCGAGGACCGCGCCGAGGTCGAGCTCACCGGCACCGCCTACCTGCTTCTGCGCGAACGCGACATCCACGGCGTCGCCCAGCCCGACGAGTCCGGCCAGGGGCCGGGTCTGTACCTGTGACCCAGCTCACCGCGGGTGTCTGTGACCAGCGCGTCCGCAGACAGACAATGTCGCGCGGTGTCATCACAGTGTCCGTCGGTCATCCTCAACAGGCCGGACCGACGCCGTAGAGACCGGTGGTCTCGTCGATCGACGACGTCATCGTCAACACCCTCGGCGCAGTTCTCGCAGCCGCAGCGGCGCGGCCTTGGTGGCGTGCGCGTTCGCCCGACCTCTTGTGCGCCATCAGGGACTCGAACCCCGAACCCGCTGGTTAAGAGCCAGCTGCTCTGCCAATTGAGCTAATGGCGCGCGACCAGCCACTGTACCAGGGGCAGGGGCGCCACGCCGAATCGATATTGGGTTCCCGGCCCTGGGCTTCAGACGTCCGCCTCCGCTGCGTCGGGGCTGGCACACTCGTGGTGTGAGACGACCAGTGGCCCGACGGGTGGGGGAGGGGGCGGCGAACGCGTTCGCGCGGGCCCGGGCGCAGGCGGGTGCGGATGTGGTGGACCTGTCGGACGCGAACCCGACGCGGCACGGGTTGACGCACCCACGGTTGGTCGAGGTGCTGGCGCAGGGGCTGGAGCAGGTCGGGACCTACACCCCGGACCCGCGCGGGCCGCGCCAGGCACGCGAAGCCCTCGCCGCGTCGCACGGTGGCCACAGCGACGACTACTGGCTGGCTGCGAGCACGTCCGAGGCGTACACATGGCTGCTCACCGTCACGTGCGACCCGGGTGACGCGGTGGCTGTTCCGGTGCCGGGATACCCGCTGGTCGAACCACTGGCGCGGTTCGCCGGGGTGCGCACCGTGGGTTACCCGTTGTTCTACGTCCACCCGCACGGCTGGTCTGTGGACACCGACGCCCTCGCCCGTGTGCTGGCCGACCCGGCGGTGCGGGCGCTGGTTGTCGTCAGCCCTGGGAACCCGACGGGGGCGTACCTGGAGCCGCCCACTGCTGCCGTCGTCGCCGCGCTGTGCGCCGAGCACGAGGTGGTGATGGTTGCCGACGAGGTGTTCGGGCCGTTCTGGCTGGACCGTGGTTCGCGCGCGCCGAGCCTTGACAACGTGGGCGAAGCTGCGACTGTCGCCGTCCTCGACGGGCTGTCGAAGTCGTTGGCGGCACCCCAGCTCAAGCTCGCCTGGTTACGCCTTGGCGGCGACGCCCGCCCTGGGCTGGCCGAGGCCTTGGACACCGTCGCCGACGCCTACCTGTCGGTGAGCGCCCCCGTCGCGTGCGCCCTTCCTGGCCTGCTCAGCCTCGTCGACGAGCAGGTCGCCCAGGTGCGCGCGAGGACCACGACCAACCTCGCCACAGCCCGGGGGATGCTGGGTTCGCCGTGCCGTGTCCGTCGCACCGACGGTGGCTGGACCGTCCTGGTCGACGTGCCACGCACCCGCGACGACGACGCCCTCACCGCCGAGCTGCTGGCTGCTGGAGTGCTCGCCCACCCAGGCTGGTTGTACGACCTCGCCGACCCCAGCGTCCTGGCCTTGTCCCTGGTGCTCGACCCAGACCAGTTCGCCGAGGGCTGCCGTCGCGTGCGCGCAACAGTCGTCTGACTGCTGCGCGTACATCTTCGCGCCGAGGGACGAACTTCGGGGTGAGGGACGAACCAATATGTTCGTCCCTCACCCCGAAGCTCGTCCCTCACCGCAGGCTCAGACAGCCAACAAGGGCGGTCTCGACCTGCGCATTCGAGTGATGTCTTCGAAGATGGGGGTGTGGACACGTACGACGTGGTCGTGGTGGGTGCCGGAGCCGTCGGGCAGACCGCCGCGCAACGTTCGGCGCGCACTGGGTTGCACGTCGCGCTCGTCGAGAGCGAGCTGGTTGGTGGGGAGGAGGCCTTCTGGGCGTGCCGTCCGTCGAAGATGCTGCTGCGGCCGGGGGCGGTCATGGGTGACGTTCGTGCGGTGCCGGGGCTGGGGGCCGCCGAGCTGGACACGCAGGCGACGTTCGCTGCGCGCGACGCCATGGTGTCGCACTGGCGCGACGACGAGGAGGTGGCGCGGCTGCGTGGCAGCCCGGTGACGCTGCTGCGGGGGATGGCCCGCCTGGCCGCAGAACGGACCGTCACCATCACCGCCGCCGGTGGGGAACAGACGGTGGCCGCGCGCCACGCCGTCATCGTCGCGACGGGTTCAGAGCCCGGTGTTCCCGATGTGCCGGGTCTGCGTCAGACGCGGTTGTGGACCTCGCGTGACGCCACGTCCTGCCACCACGTGCCCGACCGGTTGGCGGTGCTCGGCGGCGGTGCGGCCGGGGTTGAGGCTGCGCAGGTGTACGCCGCGCTCGGGGCGCAGGTGACGGTGCTGGCCCGCGGGTCGCGCCTGGTCCCGTGGACCGAGCCGTTCGTCGGCGCGACCCTGGCTGACACGCTCACCGCCGCAGGGGTGCGGGTGCTCACCGGGGCCCGCGCCGAGCGGGTGTGGCGCGACCCGGCCGGTGTGCACGTCGCCGTCGCCCACGGTGGCGCCCCCGTGCGGGTCGACGCCGACGAGCTGCTCGTGGTCACCGGCCGCCACCCTGCCACAGGCGACCTGGGTCTGGACGCCGTCGGGCTGACCCCGGGGGACCCGTTGACGACTGACGCCTCTGGCCAGGTCATCGGGGTTCCCGGCGGCTGGTTGTACGCCGCCGGGGACGTCACCGGGCGGACCCGCACGACGCACGAGGGCCAGTACCACGCCCGCGTCGCTGGTGACGTCGTCGCAGCCCGGTTCGGGGTCGACCTGGACGCCCGCCTCGCCGAGGCGCAGGCCGCACCGCCGTACCGGATCACCGCGTCGACCGGCGCCCAGGTGCTGTTCACCCGTCCGCAGGTGGCCTGGACCGGTCTGACCCTCGCCCAGGCGCGCCAGGCCCGCCACGACGTGCGCGTCGTCGACGTCGACCTGTCGACCCTTGCGGCGGCCACCGTCCGCGGCACCGGGTACCAAGGCCAGGCCCGTTTTGTCGTCGACGTGTCAGGCCCGGTGCTGGCGGGTGCGACGTTCGTCGGCCCCGACGTCGCCGAGCTGGTCCACGCGGCGACCGTCGCGATCGTCGCCCAGGTCCGGTTGGACGTGCTGTGGCACGCCGTCGCCGTCCACCCCACCTTGTCGCAGGTCTGGCCCTGCTTCCTCGCCGCCTACGGCCTGTGACCCCGCGAAGGCAAAGACCTGACCCGCGAAGGCAAGGCGTCGACGCGAAAGCAAGGGTTTGAAGACTTGTCTTCGCGTGGAAGCCTTGCCTTCGGCGCGCACCCTGCACGCCTGTCTCGTCGCAGGTGACCCCGCGCCCCGCGAGGGCAGGGCGTCTTTGCGAGAGCAAGGGTGAAGAGCTGTCTTCGCGTGCAAGCCTTGCCTTCGGTGGGGGCTCAGCGGAGGTGGGGACGGGGGTAGATAGCGGCGTCGGGCAGAAACCGGCGGATGCGGGCGATGAGCCGAGCGGGGTTGCGCAGGTCTTCTGCTGTGGCGCGGACGACGCGGAACCCGGCCTCGACGATGGCGTCCGTACGCTGTTTCTCGCGCAGCCACTCGTTGCCGGCGTACTTGGCACGGCCGTCGTACTCGATGAGCACCTTGTGTTGGGGGTAGCCCAGGTCGCTCCAGTACGTTCCGCGCCAGGTCTCGACCTCGACCTGGGTCTGGGGTGGGGGCAGCCCGGCGGCGAGCATGTGGTACCGCACAGCCGTCTCTGGGGCCGACTCGGCGCCAGGGTCGGCCAGGGCGAGGACGTCGGTCGCCGCGCGCACACCCCGGAACCCCGGCATCTGAGCGAGCAGCGCGTTGGCAGTGGCGAGGTCCGCCCCCGCCCGGACTGCCGCATCGGCGATCACCAACGCGTCCAACGGTGGCAACGACCGCGCGCAGTCGACGACGGTCGCCTCCAGGCTCGTCACCGGCAGCCCGCTGACCTGCGAACGGTGCCCCACAGGGGCAGCGGGCAGATGGCGCCGCACCGTCGGGTCCGGGCTGTGGTCTGGGCGACGGGCCTGCCGCAGGTGTGTTGTCGTCGGGTCGAGCCACACCCGCAGCCCCCGCAGCAGCGCGGCCGACTCATGGCTGAACCAGTGCTCGACGTGCACCCGGTGGTGGACAGCCACCATCTGCGCCAACGCACGGTCTTTCGCGTTGGTCACCGCGCCAGCAGCGACATAGGCACCGCGGGTCAGCGGTTCCCACCGGGCGGTGCGCACCCGTGCGGCGACCCGGGCCGCGTCGTGGTCGCGCGCGAAGAACACCTCTGGCAGCGCGGGCGGGGCAGGTGGCTGGGAACCTGGTCGTATCGTCATGCACCCACTCCACCGCATTGTCCACCGTGGTGGACGAGGCGTTTGGACAACCCGTCGCGACCGTGGGCTGGGGACGGCTCGCGGAGCCACCCTCCTTGCCCAGCGTCCATCGAGCAGTTCGCCAGGACAAGTCGTCCACGCGAAAACAAGGGTTTGAAGACTTGTTTTCGCGTGGAAGCCTTGCCTTCGCCGGCGGCCGCGAGAGGTTCGCACCAGAGTCGAAGGTGACGTCGCTGTCCTCGACCCCGGTCTCGCGCGAACCCCACACGGAACAACCTTGTGAGGCAGAGCACCAGACGAGTCGAGGCGCCCCCGTCGGGGCGTGCAGGCAAGCTCTGGAAACCACAGGTGCACGATGGTGCTATGAGTTGCATGTTGTATGTGTTGTGGCGCATACTTGGGTGGTGCTGATCGACTGGACCGCCGAGTTCGAGAGCTGGTTCGACGCTCTCGAAGACCGTGCTGGGACCGACCCCGGCGCGGGGCAGGTGTACAGGTTGGTCCTGCGGCAGCTGGAGTACCTCGCAGGGCTGACCGCAACGCCGTCGCAGGACACGGTGACGCTCAAGCGGGTGCGACAGTCGCGCACGCACACTGTGTGGCGTCTGGCGCACCCGTACCGGCCGGGGATCGCGGTGCGGACCATCGTGTGGTTCCCCGACGAGGTCCACGCGGTCGTCGCGCTGTTCGCCAACGACAAGGCCCAGATGGGCGACGTCTTCTATTCTACGGTCGGAAGCCGGGCCGACCAGGCGATCGACCGGTACCGCCGCGAGGTCGCCGAGACGCACGAGAAGAACCAGGAGGAGCTATGACCATCGACAACCTGCCCGGGTTCACCCCCCGCAACGAGCGCATCACGGCCACGCTCGCCGCCGACCCCGAGCTCGCCGCCGACGTCGCCGCAGGCGTCGCCGAGATGCACGCCGCCGACCGAGCCCACGCCATGAGCCTGGCCACGATCCGCAAGGCAGCCGAGCTCACCCAGGTCGAGCTCGCCCAACGGCTCGGCGTCACCCAGGGCCAGGTCTCCCGCATCGAGAACCAGCGCGACGCCCTGCTGTCCACCCTCGTGGACTACCTCACCGCAGCCGGCATGCAAGACATCGCCCTGACCGGCACCGTCGGCGGGAAGCACGTCCACGTCGACCTCACCAACGCCGCCTGAACAGCCACCGAACAACGATGGACCAGGGTCGTCAGGCAATCGACCACCCTCCTTGCCCAGCGTCCATCGAGCAGTGCGCCAGGACAAGTCGTCCACGCGAAAACAAGGGTTTGAAGACTTGTTTTCGCGTGGAAGCCTTGCCTTCGCCGGCGGCCGCGAGAGGTTCGCACCAGAGTCGAAGGTGAGGGACATGACATGCCTTCGCGTGGAAGCCTTGCCTTCACCACATGCGGGTGAGGCCGGGGAGAGTGTCGAAAATGGTGTCGGTGCTCACCAAGGCCAGGTTTTCGGACATCGCCTGGGTCGCGAGCATCCGGTCGAACGGGTCGCGGTGTGCCCAGGTCAACGCGCCGGCGGCCAGAGCGTGCGCATGGGTGATGGGCATGGGTGTTGCTCCCAGGCGCTCAAGTGTGGCCGTCCAGCTGAGGAGCACCCCTCTGGCCTGCTCGAGCTTGCCGAGGTGGTGCTTGATGCTCAGCTCCCAGGGCACGACGGCCGAGACGGCGAGCTCGTGGGTGGGATCACGGACCAGCTCGGAGGCGTCGGTGGACAGCTTCGACGGGTCTCCCACAGCCCACAGGACTGCATGGGTATCAAGCAGGAGACGCATGGTGACCTTCCCACCACGCCAGCGCGTCGTCGTCGAGCGGCGCGAGCAGGGCGGCGTCCGCCTCGTCGTCGAGCGCCAGCGGCATGAACCCCAGCTCTCGGGCAGGTGCTGGTGCCAGTGCGACAAGCTTGGCGACCTGACGGCCATGACGCGCGATGACCACCTCGTCGCCGCGCTCGACCTGCGTGAGCAGACGCGACAGGTGGGTCTTCGCCTCTTGGGTGCTCACGACGATGGTCATGTCTCGAGTCTAGCAGACCAGACCGGTCTGGTCTGATTCTCTGCACGAAAGCCGTCTTGGCCGGTCACCGTCGGCTTCCGGGTGACACGAGCAGTGCCTGGAGCTCACCGACTTGTTTTGGGGTGTTCCTGGACATCTGCTGCGTGATGGTCCCGGACTGCCCGCCGCCACCGGCGACGACGGACCATTCGACGACCCAGTACGCAGTGACGATGACAGTGAAGGCCTCGTTGGGCTGCCCGGCGCTGGTGCGGGTGTACATGTGCCCGCACGTCGGAGACGGCAGCTTGTCGTACCGCCCTTCGTACGGGGTGCCGGGGGCTCTGGCACCGGGGCACGTGACCACCGTCCCGTCGCCCATGGTCCACACGGTACGGTCAAGCCTGGCGGTGGCCCTGACGGTGATTCCGCCTTCAGACGCGAACCTTTCGATCGGACCTGTCGTCGACTCTCCCGGATCAGCAACCCACATCCACGCCGGGATTCCGACGATCTGCATACCATCGGGTGGCGAGCCCCCAGTCATCCCGATCTGCGGGGCCCGCAGCTGCATCTGCGTCACGGCTCGACGGGCGAGCACGGCCGGGTCGACGCCGCCAGCGTTGACCCAGAACTCACCCCGCCCTCCCAGCTCAAAGTCTATTCTCGCGCCGTCCCATGTTTGCACGCACTCCGCTGCGACCCGGCCAGGGCGGCCCATAATCTCCGCGTACTCCTCCATCGTGAACGACTGGTCGTTCACCGTGAGATTTTGCACCGGCTGCCAGTAGCATTGATAGAAGGAACTCCATTTCGTCGTGATTCCATCGAGGGTCCGGCTACACGGAATCACAGTCCCCGCGGGAGCGAGAAACACGTTATTCAGAGATACGCGACACGGAGCGTTTCCGCCACCACCTGCGCGAGGCTCGTCGCCGTAGATGGTGTTATTGCAGCCGTCCGTGTCGCACTCTTGTGTGATGCCGACGGGCGGGTCTGCCTGGGCCGGCAAGGGCGGCGAAAGGAGGACCAGGCCTGTGAGCACGATAAGTGTCGTTCGGCGCTTGCGCATCAGCAGGGCCTCCCACGGTCGGTGGTGGCCATGGCCACGCGCCACGTGTCGTAACGTGTGTGCAGCATCTCGACAGTGCTGAGATACCGTCCGGTGGTCCCTGGACGGAGCATGGACGTCCCGTCTGGCAGGACCACGTCGAAGTTGCTGGTGTCTTTGCAGACCTCCAGAACGATGATGGGAGGAGTGGTCTTGCGTTCGACGACCTTGAAGTTCGACAGGATGAGCTCGCCGGTCTGGTGGGCACCAGCCGCCGCGCGTGGGGCCAGTTCGTCGGACAACTTGGGGCCGTACTCGTCGTAGGTGAAGCGCCAGACCAGATCTTGCATGTAGTTGGCGTAGCCGTCCTGGCCGACCTGGTTGTACGCGGCGATGAAGTCCGTGTACGTCTGGATCGCGGCACGGTCGTCGGCGTCCTGGGGGTCGGGCGTGAACGCGTCTGCCGGGATGGTGTTGGGTTGGGAGACGGGGGCTGTTGGTGTCGTGCCTGGGTCGTTTGTGCATCCGGCGGCAAGGACGGCCAGGGCTGCCGCGACCGCGACCAGGGCGGCTGGTGGGCGTGGGGTCATGTTCTCACTTCCTCCGGTGGAAGGAGTCGGCG
>WRCL01000016.1 GCA_009783975.1 Micrococcales bacterium | reverse complement strand
GGGATCGGGGCGTTCTACGGCGAGTGGGTGCTGGGGTAGTGGACCTGGACCGCGCCCGGGTCCTGGTCGCCGGGCTGGGAACCTCAGGGCGTGCTGCCGCCAGGGCCGCACGCAACGCCGGCGCAGCCGTGAGCACCTACGACGACCGCGCCGACGACGCGGACCACCACGACCTCGCCAGTGTCGACCTGGCCGGCTACGACCTGGTCGTCACCTCACCTGGGTTGCCCCCGCACCACAGGCTGCTGACCGCGGCGGCCGGCGCAGGGCTCGCCGTCGTCTCCGAGGTCGAGCTCGCGTGGTGGTTGCGGGCCGAACGCCCGGGGCGGGGTCTGGCGCCGTGGCTGGCCCTGACCGGGACCAACGGCAAGACGACAACAGTGGGGATGCTCGCCAGCGTCCTTGCTGCGGCTGGTGAACGCGTCGCCGAGGTCGGCAACGTCGGTACTCCGGTCGTGCAGGTCGTCACCGACCCCGACGTCGACGTGCTCGCCGTGGAGCTGTCGAGCTTCCAGCTGCACTTCACCTCTTCGGTCGCCGCACGTGCCGGGGCGGTGCTCAACATCGCTGCCGACCACCTGGACTGGCACGGCTCCCTGGAGGCCTACGCCGCCGACAAGGCCAAGGTCTGGCACGAGGCGGGCACCGTGGTCTACAACGCCGACGACCCGGCGACGGCACGGCTGGTGTGCGACCACACCGGACACGACCGCGGGCAGGTCGGTTTCACCCTCGGCCCTCCGGGCCCAGGCCAGTACGGGGTGGTTGACGCCACGCTCGTCGACCGTGCGACCGGCGACGACCTCGTCGAGCTCGCGGCAGTCGCAGACCTCGCGGCCCTGGCAGGTCCCGACGGCACCGTGGCCTCGCACGTCGTGGCTGACGCCCTCGCCGCTGCGGCGCTGGCCCGTGCCCACGGCGTGGCCCCGGCGCACGTCGGCGAGGGTCTGGCCGCGTTCACCCCAGGTGCGCACCGGATCGTCACCGTCGCCCAGGTCGGCGACGTGAGCTTCGTCGACGACTCCAAGGCGACCAACGCCCACGCGGCTGCTGCCTCGCTCGCCGGGTTCGCTCCGCGCTCGGTCGTGTGGATCGCCGGGGGTCTGGCCAAAGGGGCCGTCTTCGACGACCTCGTCGCCACACGCGCCGACCGGTTGCGCGCAGCGGTGCTCATCGGCACCGACCGGGGCCCGTGGCGTGAGGCTCTGGCCCGACACGCGCCGCAGGTCCCTGTGATCGAGGTCGACGACGGCGAGACTGGGACTGTGATGTCCCGTGCCGTCGCCGCTGCCCACCGGCTGGCCACCGACCCCACCGCGGGGCCGGGGCCGGTGGTCGTGCTGCTCGCACCAGCCTCCGCGTCGATGGACCAGTTCACGTCCTACGCCGACCGCGGAGACCGGTTCGCCTACGCAGCACGTGCGCTGGCACCTGCCACGTGAGCGGCCCGCGGCCGGGGGCCGTCGTCGTCGTCCCACCGCCGTCACCAGGTGAGCGTGGGCGCCCGGCCCCCACAGCGCGGACGGCGGCCGGGCGTTGGGTCCAGCAGGTCATGGCCCGTCCGCTGACCACGTACTACCTGCTCGTCGGGTCCACGTCGGTGCTCGTCGTCCTGGGCCTGGTCATGGTGCTGTCGTCATCGTCGGTGGACTCCATCGTCAAAGGAGGCTCGCCGTACGCGGCGTTCGCCAAGCAGACCAAGTACGCCCTGTTCGGGTTGCCGCTCATGCTCCTCGCCACACGGATGACGACTGCCTGGCAGACCCGCCTGGCCTGGTTCGTCCTCGTCGCAGCGCTGGGGTTCCAGGCGTTGGTGTTCGTCCCGGGGATCGGCTGCGGGTCAGGGGGCAACCAGAACTGGGTGTGCACCCCAGGGTTCTCAGCCCAGCCTTCTGAGGCGGTCAAGCTCGCCCTGGCGCTGTGGCTCGGGGTTGTGCTCGTGCGCAAACAAGCCTTGCTCGGCCAGGTGCGCCATGTGCTCGTCCCTGGTCTGCTCGGGGCCGCCGCTGCGGTCGGGGCGGTCCTGGCAGGCAAGGACCTCGGCACGGCGCTGGTCATCGCGCTGCTCGTCGCTGGGGCGTTGTTCGTCGCCGGGGTGCCGGTGTGGATGTTCGCCACCGGCGGGGTGCTCGCCGCCATCGGTGTCGCGGGGCTCATCGTCTCCCAGCCCAGCTCAAACCGCGCCCAGCGCATCGGCAGCTGGTTGGGCGAGTGCACCGACTCGGCAGGGTTGTGCTTCCAGACCGACCACGGCACATGGGCTCTGGCCAGTGGGGGGCTCTTCGGGCTGGGGCTGGGTGAGTCGCGCCAGAAATGGTCGTACCTGCCTGCGGCGCACAACGACTTCATCTTCGCGATCATCGGCGAAGAGCTCGGCCTGCTCGGCACGCTCATGGTCCTGGGGCTGTTCGTCCTGCTCGCCGTGGCGATGCTGCGGATCGTGCGCCACCACCCCGAGCCGTCCGCGCGGATCACGACCGGGGCGATCTTCGCCTGGGTCATCGGCCAGGCCCTGGTCAACATCGGCGTCGTGCTGCGGTTGGTGCCGGTCGTCGGGGTGCCGCTGCCGTTGGTCTCCGCCGGGGGGTCGGCGCTGACGATGACGATGGCCGCCCTCGGTGTGGTCATCTCCTACGCCCGGTCCGACCCGCAGGCCGCCGCAGCGCTGGCTGCCCGCCCTGGGGTCGTGCGCCGGTCCATCGCTGTGCTGGGACGCTCCGGCACGCACAGATCCCGGAGGTCTCGTGGCTGAACCGCTCCGCGTCCTGCTCGCCGGTGGTGGCACCGCCGGGCACGTCAACCCCCTGCTCGCCCTCGCAGCCGAGCTGCGCGCGCGCGACGCAGACGCGCAGGTCCTCGTCCTGGGCACCGCCGAGGGCCTGGAGGCTGACCTCGTGCCCGCCGCCGGGTTCGAGCTTGCGGTCGTGCCGCGGGTGCCTTTGCCACGCCGTCCGTCCCCGGCCCTGTTCGCGGTCCCGGCGCGGCTGCGCCGGGCGGTCGCCGCGGCACGTGCGGCCATCGACCAGGTCGGTGCGCAGGTCGTCGTCGGGTTCGGCGGGTATGTCGCGACACCGGCGTACCTCGCGGCCAGGCGCGCCTGCGTCCCGGTCGTCGTCCACGAGCAGAACGCCCGCCCGGGCCTTGCCAACCGTCTGGGCGCCCGGTGGGCCGCAGGTGTCGCGGTGACCTTCGCCGGGACGACGCTGCCGGGGGCGACGGTGACGGGCCTGCCCCTGCGCGCGGCCATGGCTCAGCTCGTCGCGGAGACCGCCGCGGACCCCGACGCGACCCGCCGCGAAGCCGCCGACGCGCTCGGGTTGGCACAGGGCACCACGACGCTGCTGGTCACCGGCGGTTCGTTGGGCGCGTTGTCGCTCAACGAGAAAGTCGTCGCCGCCGCCGAGCAGATCGCTGCGACCGGTGTGCAGGTGCTGCACCTGACCGGCAAGGGCAAGGCCGACGCGGTCCGCGAGGCGCTCGCAGGGGCAAGCTTCGCCGACCGGTGGCATGTGCGTGAGTACCTCGACGACATGCACCACGCCCTGGCCGTGGCTGACCTCGTCGTGTGCCGCGCCGGGGCCGGGACGGTCTGCGAGATGGCGGCCCTCGGGGTCCCTGCGGTGTACGTGCCGCTACCGGTCGGCAATGGTGAGCAGCGCCGCAACGCCCGCGGTGTCCTCGAGGCCGGCGGCGGCCTGGTCGTCGACGACAAGGACCTGTCACCAGCGTGGTTGCGCGAGCACCTCGTGCCGTTGCTCGAACCGGCTGGTGCTGCCCGGCGCGAGCAGATGGCCGCTGCTGCGGCGATCGTCGGGGTCCGCGACGGTGCGGCCCGCCTGGCGGACCTCGTCGCGACGCACGCCCAGGAAGGGACGGCACCATGACCGGACTGGCAGACCTGGGCCGGGTGCACCTGGTCGGCATCGGCGGTGTGGGTATGTCCGCCGTCGCGCTCTTGCTCGCTGCCCGCGGTGTGCCGGTCTCCGGTTCGGACGCCCACGACGGTCCTGGCCTTGACGCGTTGCGGGCTGCCGGTGTCGACGTGCGCGTCGGGCACGACGCGTCAGCGGTCGACGGGGCAGACACGGTCGTCGTCTCCTCAGCGGTCCGCGAGACCAACCCCGAGCTCGCGGCAGCCCGCGCCCAGGGGTTGGCGGTGCTGCACCGTTCGCAGGCCTTGGCCGCGCTCATGGCTGGCCGCACGACCATCGCCGTCGCCGGTGCCCACGGCAAGACGACGACCTCGGCGATGGTCGCTGTCGGTCTGGTGCACGCCGGTGCCGACCCGTCGTTCGCCATCGGGGGAGTGGTCGTGGACGACACCGGCCGGCTCGGCGGTGCCCGCGACGGGTGCGGGCCGTTCGTCGCCGAGGCTGACGAGTCCGACGGGTCGTTCCTCGCCTACGCCCCGCAGGTCGCGGTGGTCACCAACGTCGAACCAGACCACCTGGACCACTACGGCACCACCGAGGCGTTCGAGCAGGCGTTCGTCGAGTTCGCCCAGCGCGTCACCGGGCCGGTGCCCGCCTTGCCTGGTGGCCTGCTCGTCGTGTGCGCCGACGACCCCGGCGCAGCGCGGCTCGCCGCGGCCGCGGCCCGCCCAGGGCTGACCATCGTCACCTACGGTGCCAGCAGCCCCGACGCGCAGGTGAGGGTCGGACCTGTCGAACCTGACCAGGACGCCTGGTCGGTCGCCGTGACCTGGTCAGGTGCCGCGGCCCGGGTGCGTCTTGCCGCCCCTGGTGCGCACAACGCCCTCAACGCCGCAGCGGCGTGGACGGTCCTGTGCGCCCTGGGGACCGACCCGGACGACGCCGCGCAGGCCCTGGGGCACTTCCGCGGGACGGGCAGGCGGTTCGAGGACCGTGGCACCGTCGACGGTGTCCGCGTCGTCGACGACTACGCCCACCACCCCACCGAGGTCGCCGCCTTGCTGCGCGCGGCCCGGACGGTCGCCGGTGCCGGGCGGGTGCTCGTGCTGTTCCAGCCGCACCTGTTCTCGCGGACCAAGCAGTTCGCCACGCAGTTCGGCCAGGCGCTGGACCTGGCTGACACGGTCGTGGTCACCGCGGTGTACGCCGCACGCGAAGACCCCGACCCGCAGGTGACCAGCCAGCTGCTCGTCGACGCTGTGCCGACCACCGCCAAGGCGGTCTATGTCGCTGACCGGTATGACGCGGCGCACGCGGTCGCCGCGGCGGCCCGCAGCGGGGACCTCGTCCTCACTGTTGGTGCTGGGGACGTCACCGACCTGGGTCCTGTGGTGCTCGCAGACCTCGCAGCGCGAGGTGATCGCCACGAGTGAGGCCGTGAGTCGTCGTGGACCGGGGGTGCGCCGGTGACCCCCGCACGTCCACCATCACCGCGACGTCTCGTGGCTCGCGAAGGCCCCACGTCCACGCCCGCCAAGCCCAAGCCCCAGGCGGCACCCAAGGCCAACGCCGCAGTGAAGCCGGCCACGGCGAAACCCAAGACCACGGCGAAGCCGAAAGCCACGGCGAAGCCCAGGGCCACGGCCAAGCCCAAGGCTGCCGCCAAGCCCACAGCTTCGCCCAAGCCCAAGGCCAAGACCCAGCCGGAACCCAAGGCGGCGCAGCCCAAGGCCCGGCCCAGAGCCAAGGGCCCTGGTCCAGCCAAACCGAAGAACAAGGTCCGGGCGACGACCAGACCGGCGACGCCGGGAAGGGGTTCTCGGCCCTCTGCCCTGGCTGCGGGCTCTGGTGGTGTCGCGGCGCCTGTCGCGCGCCGGGACCGGGTGGTTGTCGAGCAGGCCGCGCAGCGGTTCGCCGAACGTGCCCGGGCACGCCGGCGTGCCATCCGGCGCAAGGTCGCGGCGCTGGTCGCCGGGGTCGCCGCTGTCGCCGGGCTTGGGTGGGTCGCGTTCTTCTCGCCGGTGCTCGGCCTGGACCCGCAGCAGGTCGTCGTCGTCGGTGACGTGCCGGTCGCCCAGGTGCACGCTGTTGTCGCCCGGCACGCCGGTGAGCCCCTGCCCCGGCTGGACACCGCCGCGCTGCGCTCGGAGATCCTCGCGGTCCACGGTGTCAAGGACGCGCGGGTGGTCCGCGACTGGCCACGTGGGCTGACGGTCACTGTGACGCCCCGGGTCGCGGCCGCCGCGGTCGTGGCTGGTGACCATGTCCTGCTCGTCGACCTCGACGGTGTCCAGCTGGGCACCGGCACGGCAGCGCCTGCCGGGTTGCCGCTCGTCGAGGTCGGCGACGACCCCCGGGCGTTGGCCGCGGCGCTGGCGGTCGTCGGTGCGTTGCCTGCGGACCTCGTGGCCCAGGTCGCGACCATCAGCGCACCCACCCAGGACACGGTGAGCCTGGCCCTGGTCGACGGGGTCGAGGTGGTGTGGGGCAGCGCCGAGGACTCCGCGCTCAAGGTCCAGGTCGTGGCAACCCTGCGCGCCGAGCAGACCCTCACCGACGTCACGACGATCGACGTGTCTGCCCCCCGGCGCCCGGTCGTGCGGTGACCGGGCGGGGGGTCTTTGTGGGGTTGGTCGCGACACGCGCGGCGAGGTCGTTGCCCATGGCCGGGTGCGGACCTAGCGTCATCGACGAAGGGCACCTGACATAACTATAACCCTCAACATGAAGGTGAGGGTTTTCGACCACACGCAACGAGAGGCACCCACCGTGGCAGCTCCCCAGAACTACCTGGCGGTCATCAAGGTCGTCGGCATCGGTGGGGGCGGCGTCAACGCCGTCAACCGGATGATCGAAGTTGGGCTCAAAGGCGTGGAGTTCATCGCCATCAACACCGACGCCCAGGCGCTGCTCATGTCTGACGCCGACGTCAAGCTCGACGTGGGCCGTGAGCTGACCCGGGGCCTGGGGGCAGGGGCCGACCCCGAGGTCGGCCGCAAAGCCGCAGACGACCACGCCGAAGAGGTCGAAGACGTCCTGCGCGGTGCAGACATGGTCTTCGTCACCGCAGGAGAGGGCGGCGGCACCGGCACCGGTGGGGCACCGGTCGTCGCGCGGATCGCCCGGTCGCTCGGTGCCCTGACCATCGGTGTGGTCACCCGGCCGTTCACCTTCGAGGGCCGCCGCCGCTCGGTCCAGGCCGACGCGGGGATCGAAGCGCTGCGTGCCGAGGTCGACACCCTCATCGTCATCCCCAACGACCGGCTGCTGTCGATCTCCGACCGCGGGGTCAGCGTCCTGGACGCGTTCCGCTCTGCTGACCAGGTGCTGCTGTCCGGCGTCCAGGGCATCACCGACCTCATCACGACCCCTGGGCTGATCAACCTCGACTTCGCCGACGTCAAGTCCGTCATGCAGGGCGCGGGGTCTGCGCTCATGGGCATCGGTTTTGCCCGCGGTGACGACCGCGCCGTCCAAGCAGCAGAGATGGCCATCAGCTCGCCGCTGCTCGAAGCGAGCATCGACGGGGCCCACGGGGTGCTGCTGTCGATCCAGGGCGGGTCTGACCTGGGCCTGTTCGAGATCAACGAGGCTGCCCGCCTCGTCCAGGAGGCCGCCCACACCGAGGCGAACATCATCTTCGGCGCGGTCATCGACGACGCCCTCGGCGACGAGGTCCGCGTCACCGTCATCGCCGCAGGGTTCGACGGTGGCTCACCGCAGGTGCGCCGCGACTCGCGCGCGCTCGGCCAGGTGTCCGGTTCGGCTGGCCGTCCGATGCAGCGGCCGGTCGTCGACCCCGAACCGTCAGGCCCCACCCCGTTCACCCCCAGGCACGCAGCAGCGGTCGCCCAGCTCGACCCGCAGGTCCCGGCGTTCTTGTCACCAGACCCCGACCCTGCCGCCCTCGCGTCGATGGAGGTCCCGCGTGTGTTCACCGACGAGGTCGGCCTCGTACGTGAAGAGCTCGACGTCCCCGACTTCCTCAAGTGAGCCTGTGAGCCTGTGACCGCCGGCCTCGTCACGGTCGGGCTGGGCCCAGGGGTCCGCGCTGGGTTCACCACACGCGCTGGCGGTGTCTCGGCGCCTCCGTGGGACAGCCTCAACCTCGGGGCGAACGTCGGCGACGACCCCGCGGCTGTGGCCGCCAACAGGGCTGTGGTCGCCTCGTGGCTCGGTGTCCCGGTCGCCTACGCGACACAGGTCCACGGTGCGCACGTGCTGAGGGTCGACGGGCCCCCACCCCCAGGTGCGGTGTCGGTCGGTGAGGCTGACGCGCTGGTGACGGCGAACCCGCAGGTCGGACTGGGGGTGCTCGTCGCGGACTGCGCGCCGGTGCTCCTGGCCGACGCCGGCGCCCGGGTCGTGGCTGTGGCCCACGCTGGGCGCGGGGGCCTGGTCGCCGGGGTCGTGCAGGCGGCGCTCGCGGCGATGGTCGACGCCGGAGCCCGGCCCGACCAGGTCGTCGCTGCTGTCGGCCCGTGTGTGGCAGGGGTCTGCTACGAGGTTCCTGCGGCTCTGCGCGACGAGGTTGACGCCGTCGTGCCAGGCACAGCCACGTGGACCGACCGCGGAACACCTGCGCTCGACATCGCCGCGGGGGTGCGCAACGTCCTGGTGGGCCTGGGCGTGGTGCGAATTCACCTTGTGGGCACCAGCACCTCCCAGGACCGCTCGGTGTTCTCCTACCGCCGTGACGGTCCCGTGACCGGGCGGTTTGCTGGTCTTGTCCGGTTGTTGGGCCCGTCGTGACCTGGCGCTGCCCAACGCCGTAGTTCAACTTGCCGGGGCAAGGCTCCCCCATCGACGCCGTCTGCATGGCACAATCAGGTCTAGTCCACGCAGTTGCGACAAATCACCCAAGACGAGGACGTATCCGGTATGGTGCACCCCGACCCGGCCGCGGACCGGTCGCGGGACGGCTGCGCTGGCCTTGCTGGTCAGGCGGTGGCCGCTGGATGAGTGTGCAGACCGACCAGGCCCCAGTCGTCGCCGTGCGCCGCTTTGTCGACGGGACGCTCGTCTCCGGGCTCTTCGAACAGCTGCTGCGCACCGACACCTCCCTGCGGACGTTCCTGTCGTCCCAGCGCGCCCCGTCGACGATCGGCGGACCGTTGCTGCGTTACCTGCGCGAGCTTGACTGGTTGCAGCCCAAGGACGTGTTCGAAGCCCAGCGTGTGCTCGTCGGGTTGCTCGTCGCCGCCGGTGAGGATGTCTCGCCGACCGACCGCTACGAACGTCGTGCCCGCCTGTTCGACCAGCAGCTCGCCTTGTGGGCCAGGGTCCAGCCGACCTGGCTGAACATCTCGCCGACATACTTCTCCACACTGCTCGAACAGTGCGAGGGGATGGCCGAGGACTCCCTCGAGAAGGCGATGAAGGCCAAGGTCAGGACGCTGTTCCGGTACCGGGGCAGGCCACCGGTGTGGTTGCACGACGAGAACTGGCCGGTGAACGCCAACGGCCCTTTGACGTTCGTCGAGCAGATCGACATCTCCGGCCCCTACGACACCTCCTACCGCTACGTGTTCCGCGACGAGACGAGCCGGGAGAAGCACGAGCTGGTCCAGTCCACCGCCCGGTTCGAGCCGAAGAGCCCGCTGCCACCGAGCAGCGTCGTCGGTTCGACTGGCGAGCTGGACATCATGCGGGGCCTGGACTTCGCCCTGGTCCCGCCCGGCGACGAGAACTCGATGACCGTGCCGATGCCGGTGCTCCAGGCACTTGCTGAGGCCCTGGAAGCCCTCGACGACGGCCTGGACGACGACGACCCCGTCATCGACGACGTCCCTGTCTGGGTCGCACCGCAACCGCCCCAACCCGAGCAGACGTACCACCAGCCACCCGACCCGCGCCCGTACCAGCCCCAGGCGGTGCTGCCCTCACCGGTCAACCGCCTGCCCGACCATGACGCGACGCTTCCGATCGTCCGTCCCACGTCGCGCTGGGCGGTGGAGGTCGACGAGGGTGGGCAGGTCGAGCTGTGGTCGACCTCGGTCGTCATCGGCCGCAGCCCGCAGGTCTCCACCTCTGACGTCCAGCGCCTCATCGTCGCCTGGGACCCGTCGTTGCTGGACACCCACGCCCGGCTCGACCTCATCTACGGGTCGTGGTGGGTGACGAACTTCGGGGTCGACAACGGTGTCACGGTCATCGGTGCCCGCGGTGGCCGGGTGTCGGTCCCCACAGGCCGGTCGGCCCCGGTGCGCACACGGCTGTGGCTCGGCTCAGCCACCGTCGACCTCATCGCCCTGCCCGACCCGCCGCAAGGCACGCACACCCTCGACAGCGTCCCGACCCGCCTCGTGCGCCGGCCGGTGGTCTTGGGCCCAGCCGTGGCCCCAGCCCCTGGCCTTGGTGTGCCACCACCAGCCGCCGCACCGCCGCCGCAGGCCGTGCCTGCCACTGTGCTGCTGCCCGCACCGGCCGTCCTCGCCGCTGGTGCCCCGTCGACGCCGGTACCAGCCCTGCCTGCCCCCTCGGTGCCCGTCCCGGCCGTCGGGGGAGTGCCGTCGATGCCGATCGCCGCAGTCCCGGTCGCCGCCGTCCTCGCGGCGGTCGGCACACCCCTGGGCGTCCCGGCTGTCGCACCACCGTCTCCGCCTGCCGGGGTGCCAGCGCCGGGTGCGACGACGACCGACGCCCCGATGGTCCCTGTGATGCCGCAGGACCTGTGGGCGGTGTCGAGCCCTGTGCCAGGTCCCGGTCCCTACGACATGGACATCACCGTCCAGGTCGGCCCACCCCTGGCCGAGCCGTGGACCTTGGCCCTGGACGACGGACGGTCCTTCCTCGTGCGCGAACGTACGGCGGTCGTCGGACGGCGTCCGACATCGGCACCTGGGGTCCAGGCTGTGATGATCGCCGACACGACCCGCACGTTGTCGCGCACGCACGCCCGGCTCGACTTCGGCGACGACGGCTGGGTCGTCACCGACCTGGGTTCGACCAACGGTGTTCTGGTCACTGATGTCGACGGAGCCCAGAGACAGGTCGAACCAGGCCACCCGACCCCCGTGTGCGGGTACGTCGCGTTCGGTTCGGTCGAGGCCAGGCTCCTGGCTCCCGACCAGTACTGAGCTTGCCGGGCGTGTCGCCCCGGGCCTGGATGCGGCGGTTGCTAGCGTAACGTGCAAGGACGAGAAGGCGGCGTTACCACGTCGTCACAGGCCAGGCCCGGGACCACCGGGGGGACAGGAGTGATGCGATGGCCAGCGCTCTGCGCAAGGCGGTGCTGTTCCTCGGGCTGGCCGACGCGCGGCCCGAGGACGAGGAGTACCTCGACGACGAGGAGTACCTGATGGAAGAGCCTGAGGCTCAGGTGACGCCGCTGCACCGTCCCGTCCGGGTCGCTCCGGACCCAGACGACGCACTGGGTGAGATTCGTCGGATCACCACGATTCACCCGCGGTCGTACAACGACGCCCGCCGGATCGGCGAGGCCTTCCGTGACGGCACCCCGGTGATCATCAACCTCACCGACATGGACGACGGGGACGCCAAGCGCCTCGTCGACTTCTCCGCCGGTCTGATCTTCGGGCTGCGCGGGGCGATCGAGCGTGTGACCTCGAAGGTCTTCTTGCTCTCACCTGCCAACGTCGAGATCAACTCTGGCCCGCGGACCGACGAGGTTGCCGTCCGGGCTGGCTTCTTCAACCAGAGCTGACGTGGCCATCGTCTTCACGGCGCTGTACGTCGTCGCACTCGTCTACGTGCTGGTCTTGCTCGGCCGGCTGATCTTCGACTGGGTCCAGGTCTTCGCCCGCCAGTGGCGCCCGACCGGTCCGCTGCTCGTCATCGCCGAGCTCGTCTACACCGCGACCGACCCGCCCCTGAAGGCGCTGCGCAAGGTCATCCCACCGATAGGGTTCGGCAACATCCGCTTTGACCTGGCGTTTCTCGTCCTCATGTTCGGCTGTATCATCGCGATGAACGTCTTTGCGTGGCTTGCTCAACCCTGAGCGTGCGACCACCGCCGTTCTCAACCAGTGGACTAGATGCCCTTGTCAGAGGCACGATCGTCCGTCCGACGTTCCGATGTGGCGATTGTCCGCTACGGTGGCAGTCGGACATCCGGTGGAGGGCCCGCCGGAGGCACCAGCACAAGGCGAGGAAGGTGAGTCACCATGGCTCTGCTGACCGCAGACGACGTCCTGAACAAGAAGTTCCAGTCGACGAAGTTCCGCGAGGGCTATGACCAGGACGAGGTTGACGACTTCCTCGACGAGGTCGTCGCCACCCTGCGCGAGGTGCACGTCGGTGGCGGCGGGGGAGACTCCGGTGCAGCCGTGCACGCGTTGCAGGTCGAGAACGACGACCTCACAGCCCGGTTGGCCAGCGCTGAGCGCCGGATCAACGAGCTGGAGGCCGTCATGGAGTCCGGAGGCGGCTACAGCCCGCCGCTGCCGGTGATGGACCGCGAGGAGAGCTCTCCAGAGTCCGCCCAGGGCCTGCTGGCCATGGCCCAGAAGGTCCACGACGACTACGTCTCGTCGGGCAAGCAGGAAGGCGACCGTCTGGTCTCCGAAGCCCGTATGCGTGCCGACCAGATCGTCTCTGAGGCCGAGGAGAGCTCGAAGCGGACGTTGGGCGCCCTGGAGCAGGAACGGTCGCTGCTGGAGCGCAAGATCGACGAGCTGCGTGTCTTCGAACGCGACTACCGCACCCGCCTGAAGAGCTACCTGGAGAACCTCCTGGGCGACCTGGACTCTCGTGGCAGCGCGCTGCCGGCAGGTTCGGAGAGCCGCAGCCTGTAACCATCACGACCAGTCCCGCTGCGTGGGTCCGCCCACCAGCGGGACTTTTCGTGTGACCACCCGGCCCGCGTGTCGGGTTGTCCCGCGCGATCTGGGCTAATACAGTCGCGGGACTTCGAGCTAGGGAGCCCCCACCATGTCAGACGCGCCCGGGACCGCCGCCGCCTTCCCCGTCCGCGACGGTGAAGACCCCTGGAGCCCGGCGGAGGTGGACGCGTTGACCTGCCACCTGCACGCCGAGGTCGCACGTCTGACCGCCGAGCTGCACAGCGCCGACGCCGACCTCACCGAGCTGCTGCGTCACTCTGGTGACGGCGCCGGGGACGACCAGGCCGACTCGGGGTCCTCGGCGGTCGAGCGCGAACAAGAGCTCACCTTGGTCAACAACACCCGCGACCTGCTCGAGCAGAGCGAACGTGCCCTCGAACGTATCGCCGCAGGTACCTACGGGGTGTGCGACGCGTGCGCCAGCGCCATCGGCAAAGCCCGCCTCCAGGCCTTCCCCCGGGCACTGGCGTGCGTGGAGTGCAAACAGCGCGAAGAACGCCGCTGAGCCCCACCCCTGCGTAGAATCCTCGCCGTGCCCGACGATCCCAAGGTTCGCCCAGCCCAGCCGTGGCGCCGTGTGGTGTTCGTCGTCGGCGTCGCTGTGGTCGTCGGCGTCGGCGACCAGCTGACGAAGGTCTGGGCCCTGTCGACGCTGGACGACGGTGTGCGTCGCCCGCTGCTCGGTGACCTGCTCGGCCT
>WRCL01000015.1 GCA_009783975.1 Micrococcales bacterium | reverse complement strand
TGTGGGGTCGCTCACGGACCGAGCCTATCGGAACTGGCCCGAGGGCTCACGGGTGTGTTTCGGCGCGTCAGGCCAACACGCGGACCACCCGCCTCGGCACCGTCTGGACCAGCGTCGGGCTTGGGCTGTCGCGAATCCCGGACGTTGGTGACGCCGGTGCGTAGCATGTGGGTATGACGATGGGCCCGTCGTGGCGCCCCGGTTGCCGGCGGCACTGCCGTCGCTGGTGCCACGTGGCGCTGGTCGGGCTGCTGGTGGCTGTTGCTGGTGCGTGCACGCACAACCCGACGGGGGCGGCGTCGCCGTCGGCGCCAGTGCCGGCTGCGCCGACCACAGCCCCGCCGGTGTCTGACCCGACCCCGACCCCAACCCCGAGCGCGTCGTCAACAGCGCTGGGGTTGGCGATGCAGCAGGACCTGCGCCCGCAGTTCCAGCACGGGCCGAAACCTGCGGAGTACCAGAAGTACATCGTCCTGCACGACACCGAAGGAGGCGGTACCCCCGCGTCGGTCGTCGCGTGGTGGGCGAACGAAGGGCAGCTCATCGCCGCGCACTTCGTCATCGGCACCGACGGGACCGTGTTGCTCGTCGTGCCGTTGGACGTCATCGCGCACCACGCCGGGTTTGGTGACACTGGGCACGACGCGGCCTACGGGGTGCCTGAGGACGGCCGTGACGACCGGCGCGGCACCCGGCCCGTCGGCGCCTGGGCGTCGGACTACGGGATGAACTCGTACTCGGTGGGGATCGAGCTCATCCACAAGGGCCAGCACGCTGCCTACCCGCAGGCGCAGCTCGACGCCCTCGACCGTGTCATCGCCTACATCGATGCGTACTACGGGTTCGAGTCGACCATCATCGACCACAAGGCGTGGCGGACAGGCAACTCCGACACCTCCCGGGCCTTCGCCACGTACCTCGCCGCCTACCAGGACCACCGCACCCACACGTAGGCCCAGGCGCGTCGTCGCACGCGCCTGGGCAGCGGGGGATGGACGCACCTGGGTGTTCGGTGCAGTGGGGCGAGGCCGAGCCGGCGGCGCCGAAGACACCGAACGGCCCCCATTGTCCTTGGGACGTTCAAACAAGGCGCTGACCAGGCAAGACATAGGAACCGTCCCCATTGTCCTCAGTGGGCGACGGAGGTGGCGGTGATCTCTGCGGCGATGCGGCGGGCGTCGGCTGAGTCGGGGCCGGGCGCGGGGGGGAACAAGGTCGCGCGGTAGTAGCGCAGCTCGTCGATGGACTCGAGGATGTCGGCCAGCGCCCGGTGGCCGCCGGTCTTGGGTGGGGCGGCGAAGTACACCCTGGGGTACCAGCGGCGGGCGAGCTCTTTGATCGAGGAGACGTCGATGACGCGGTAGTGCAGGTGCTCGACGAGCTCGGGGATGTCGCGTTCGAGGAACGTCTTGTCGGTGCCGACCGAGTTGCCGGCCAGGGGGGCTTTGCCCGGTTCGGGGACCCAGCGGCGCACGTACGTCATGACCTGGGCGCGGGCGTCGTCGAGGGTTGTGCCCTGCGCGAGCTGGTCGAGCAGGCCAGAGGTCGTGTGCATCGTGCGGACGAAGTCGCCCATCTGGTCCAGGGCGGACTGCGGTGGGGTGATGAGCAGGTCGACCCCCTCGTCGAGGGGGGCAAGCTCGGAGTCGGTCACCACGACGGCGATCTCGATGAGGGCGTCAGCGCCAAGGTCGAGGCCGGTCATCTCGCAGTCGACCCACACGATCCGGTCCGCGCTGGGGTGGCCGTTCGGGTCAGCGGTCTGGGTCACGTACCCACCCTAGTGGTCGGATCTGTGCGTCGTGGTTGCCGGTGCCCGAGCGTCGCGACCCATGCCACGGTCGGCACGACGAGCAGGACGGTCGCGCCGATCCACGCGGCGGTCGTCCACGACGCGTCGGCCCACCGGGTCGCGGCGAACGTCACCATCGCCGCGAGCACACCGACAAGGATCCGTTCGATCCACTGCCGGCGCGGCGGTTCGTACGCAGGCAGCGGTTGTGTCTGGTGGGCTGGGGGATGCTCGGGTTCGTCCTCGCGGCTGTCAGGCAGGTTCCGCAACCAGCCCAGGTGCTCTTCTTCGGCTTGTTCGACTGTGCTGCGTGCGACACGTCCGGTCGGGACCGTGGGTGAGACGAGCTCGTCGGCCAGCGCCGCGTACCTGTCGTTCGACGCTGTGGCGGCGGTCGCAGGTTCGTCCGGACTGGCGGGGGACAACCGCGTCGCCTGGTTGAACGGCTGGTCGAACGGTTGGTCGAGAGGCGGGTCGAACGGCTGGTCGAACGGTTGGTCAGACAGGTGCTCGGGCCAGCCCAGGGCTTCGCCCAGCGTCGCCGGGACCTGCGGCCAGCTGATATCGCTCGCCGCGACAGTCTCAGGCCAGCCCGCTGGCACACCAGCTGGGGCGTCGACGGGCCAGACGACCTCGTCAGCGGGTCTGGCCAGTGCCTGGGTCCAGCCCACCGGCGCGGCGTCGGGGCTGGTGGTCGACAGCCCGACGAGCTCGGCTGGTTCCCCCACGCCCTGGTCGTCGGGCACCTCGACGACCGCGGGGTCGTCCCCGCGGTCGTGCTGGCGTTCGGGCCGTGTGGGGTAGGCGTCCGAAGGCGCCGACGAAGAGTGCCGACCCACTCAACCCTCCCGTGTCCTGACGATCGTCACATTGCGATCGTCCCATCGAAGGGCGCACGGCGCCTGGTGTGAGGGGTCCGGCCCGCGTCCGTGCGCGCTGTTGAGGCACCCGGGGCCAGATTTTCATCCACCGGGCCGGACAGATTCAGCCGACGACAGCTGTGCGGCCGTCACCGGTCACGTGCCGGCAGGCGCCAGCCAAGCAGGGGCAGGTCCCACACCTTAGGCTGGGAAGATGACCAGCGCGCCGCACGGCCTGACCCCGGGGCGGTGAGGCTGTGCGTATCGTCAGTCCTGTCCCAGGCACGTTGCGGGCCTTGGCCGACGTGCCTGACCCGGTGTTCAGCCAGTGCGTCGTCGGCCCAGGCGTCGCCGTCGAACCGCGGCACCTGGCCCGGATCACCGTCCGGGCCCCGTGCGACGGGATCGTCGCGGCTGTGCACCCCCACTCGTTCGTCGTCGCCGCAGCCCCGCGCACCGCGGTGCTCGTGCACGTGGGTGTGAACACCGAGTCGTTGGCTGGGCTGGGGTTCTCGGTGTTCGTCTCAGCCGGGGCGCGGGTGACTGCCGGGGACCGGATGCTCAGCTGGTCACCGATCGATGTCGCCGCCGCAGGGCTGTCGACGTTGTGCCCGGTCATCGCGTTGCAGGCTGAGCACGACCAGGTCCGCCCCACCGTCGCCCCAGGTGTTGAGGTCGAGGTCGGTGACCCGGTGATCGACTGGCCCCAGCGGCCCGTGGACTGACAGCGCGCTCACGGCGCCGGCGCGTCGTCGCGGTGGGCCAGGTCCCACAGGTCACGCTGCCCAGCCAGGGGCACACCAGCGTCAGCCAGCGCGTCGCGGACCGCGACACGCAGACGACGGGCCACCTCCCACTGCCGTGCCGGAGAGGTGCGCACCTGCACACGTAAGGTCACGGCCAGGGCTGTGAGGTTCTCGATCCCGGTGACCTGTGGTTCGTCGCGGACGTCGTCGACGATGTCGGGGTCGGTGACGACGGTCTGCGCGGCGGCTGCGAGCAGGTCGCGCGCCTGGTCGACGTCGGCGAAGTAGTCGACGTCGACGTCGAGCACCGCTGTGGCCCACTGCTGGGTCTTGTTCGCCACACGTGCGACCGACCCGTTCGGGACGAACCACAACGTGCCGTTCGTGTCGCGGATCTGGGTCACCCGCAAACCCACGGCCTCGACCGTGCCCGAGGCGACACCGACGTCGATGATGTCGCCGACGCCGTACTGGTCCTCAGCGAGCATGAACAACCCCGACAAGAAGTCCTTGACCAGCGCTTGCGCACCAAAACCCAGGGCGACACCGACGATGCCCGCCGAAGCGATGAACGGTGCCAGGCTCACCCCCAGCGAGTCCAGGACGAGCAGCACCACCAGGGTCCCCACGAGCAGCGAGGCCACCGACCGCAGCACCGACCCGACAGTCTTGGCCCGCTGGGCGCGCCGGGCAACCAGCTGCGGGCTGGGCCGGGTCAGTGTCGCGAGCAGCTCGGCGGACTCTGGGTCGCGGGCCAGGCGCCCGGTCGCCCAGGCGATGAGCCGGCGCAGCACGACGAGCACGACGAGCCCGACCATGACGTACAGGCAGATCCGCAACGGCAGGCCGACGAACCACCCCCACCGGGTCTGCGGGTCGCTGGCCAACCCGTCGAGCACCGCCTTGGGGCTGGGGGTTGGGTCGATCGTCATCGCGGGCCTCCTGCCCCGGTGCGGTCGGCGACGAACGCGAGCTCGTCGACGATGAGCGCCACAGACCGTGACAAGGCGCGGGCGCCGTGGCCCACACCTGTCTCTCGGCGCACGAGCACAGGGGCGTCGCCGAACGTCGCGCTCGTCGCGGCCTGGAGCGCGGCAGCGGTCTTGCGCACGTGCAAGGGGTCGACGCGGGTGTCGCCTTCGAAGACGGTGAACAACGTCGCGGGGTAGGCCGTGCCCGGTTCGACGCGGTGGTACGGGGAGTAGGCGAGCAGCCAGTCCAGCTCGGAGGGCACGTTGGCGTCGCCGTACTCCTCGGTCCACGTCACACCCAGGCCGAACCGCTGGTAGCGGACCATGTCGAGCAGGGGCGCCGAGCACACAGCGGCAGCGTACGCTGATGGGCGCTGGGTGATCGTCGCCCCGACGAGCAGGCCGCCGTTCGACCCGCCCCACACCGCGGTCTGGGCGGGGGTGGTCCAGCCATCGGCGACGAGGGTGTCACCGATGGCGTGCAGGTCGTCGAACACGTTCTGCTTGGCCTGGCGCATCCCGTCGCGGTGCCAGGCCTCGCCTTCCTCGCCGCCGCCGCGCAGGTTCGCCACGACGTACACCCCGCCGGCTTCGACCCAGGCGAGCGTCGTGGCCGAATACCCCGGGTTGAGGCTGATCTGGAACCCTCCGTACCCGTACACGATCGTCGGGGACGTGCGTGTGGGTCGTCCGTCAGGCCCCACAGCTGCGGCCGGTGCGACGACGAACGCACGCACAGTCGTCCCGTCGGCGCTCGTGGTGACCAGGCGTTGGACGGTGATGTCCGCGAGCTCGGCGACAGCCCCTGGTGGCGACGCCCACACCGTCGGCGCTGCGCTGGCACCGCCGTCCAGGCTCCAGCGGTAGACGGTCGGCACCGTCGTGTGGTCGGTGTAGGTGAACCACATGTTCGGCCCGCCGTCGGGACGGGTGACCAGGCCGCCGACGGTCCCCAGGCCCGGCAGGTCCACAGTGCCGGTCCGTGCCCCTGAGGCCAGGTCGTGCACGGTGACCTCGCTGACCGCGTGGCGTTCCCACGAGGCGACCAGCGTCGTGGGGCCGTCGGCGCCGGGGGCGTCGAGCACGGCAGTGTCAGTGAGCACCGCTTCGGGGTCTTCGTCGAGCAAGGTGTGCCAGTCACGGGGGGTGGCCGGGTCGGCCCAGGCCAGGCGCCCACGTGGGGCGTCGAGGTCGGTGTGCAGGTACAGGCGCCCGTCACGTGCGACGTGGGCGCTGGTCTCGGCGTCGACCCCCACGACGACCTCAGCGAACACCGGGGCCTGGGGGCCGCAGGCGGCAAGGTCGGCGATCCACACGTCGGTGCGTGGGGCGGTCCCGGCTGAGGCGCTGACGACGAGCCAGCGGCCGTCCAACGAGACGTGGACCCCGTAGTAGTTCGTCATGTCCAGCCCCGCGCCGAACACCTCAACGTCCTGCGCAGGGTCGGTGCCCAGCTGGTGCCACCAGACCCGGCGGTGGTACTGGTGCTCGTCAGGTGGCAGGCCGGCAGGGTCCAGCCGCCGCACGTAGTAGAACGACCCGCCGCCGGGCAACCAGGCGACCGGTGAGTACCGGGCCCGGTCCACAGGTCCGTCGACGTCCTCGCCGGTTGTCACGTCGAGCACCCGCAGCACCGACTCCTCGGTGCCTCCGGTCGACACCTGGTAGGCGACGAGGTCACCTTCTTTGGACGGCTGCCACGAGTCGAGCGTGGTGTCGGCCGTCGTGTCTGGGGGCGTGCTGTCGTCCTCCTCGCGGTCGTCGGTCTGTGCGGCCAGGCGTGCGCCCACAGCGACCGGGTCGATGAGGACGCGTTCGCCGGCGTCGTCGACGACGACGACGACAGGGTGCTCCTGGTCACCGGACCGCCGGGAGAAGAACCGCCGGTTCCCGCGCAGCACCGGTGGTGAGACGAACCCGGCCGCGAGCAGCTCGTGCAGCCGTGCGGTCAACGTCGCCGTCGCGAACGGCCCACCGGCGAGGCGGGTGGCGGCGTGGTCACGCCAGGTCGACCACAGCTCGTCCTGGGCTGTGGACCACGTCTGGGTCTGGGGGGCGTCGGCGTCTTCCAGCCAGCGGTACGGGTCGGCGACCAGCCGCCCGTGCAGGTCGTCGACGGTGTCCTCGCGCGGTGCTGGTGGGTAGTCCACGGTGCTCACAACACGGCAGGGTACGGCCTGAGCACCGATGAGCCGAACCCGTCGGGGGCGCACCTGCTGCCCAAAGTGGGACTGGTATGTCGTTGGTGGGACGTAGAGTACGCACCATGCTCTCTGGTGAAGTGCTGTCGCAGTGGCTGCAGCGCCGCACTGGGACCTTGGTGCAGGGGTCGCGGATCTCGTTGGGCCCGCAGGGTCTGCGGATATCGCAGACGGTCGATTCGGCACCGGTCGTCGTCCAGCTCCCAGTGATGAACGGCCGCCAGGCGGCGGTCGCGCGGGTCCAGGACCAGGCCGGGGCAGAACATGCGCTGCGGGTCCAGGCGGTGACCTCGCACGCCGAGCACGCGTACCAGGTCGAACGCCTGGTGGCCATGACGCGGGTGGTCACGGCTGCCCGGGAGCACCCGCAGGTGTACCCGGCGGTGCTGGCTGTGCGCGAGTCGTTCGTCGTCAAGGTTCCCGCTGCGCAGGTACCGGTCCCCAGCACCGGGGGCGGGGAGTACGAGCTGTGGTGCGACGTCATGGCGTGGTGCCCGGACGACCTCAACAGCTGGAAACGCGCGGTCGGGCCGATGGTGCCCCCGCAGGTGGTGGTGCCGCTGTTCGTCCCGGTGCTCGCCACCGTCGCCGCCGTGCACGAGCACCTGGGCATCGTCCACCGTGACATCACCACGAACAACATCCTCCTCGACGCTGGCGGACGGTTGCTGCTCGGCGACTGGGGATCGCGCACGGCCTGGCGTCGGGCCACGTCTTGCCTTCCCAGCCCGGGTTCGCGCTGCCACCACAGATGCTCGCCGGTGACCTGTCGGCCGGCCGGCACACCGACGCGTGGTACCTGGGGTGCTTGTTGTCATGGATGCTCACCGGCGAGACCCCCGGGCCCCAGCACGGGTCCGGGTGGGTGCCCGGTGGGCTGGCTGCCGCCGGTGACATGGTGCGCGCGGTCGTCGCCGGGCTGTGCGCCCCTGACCCGCGCCAGCGCCTGACGCTGCCAGCAGCGTTCGCGACGATGGCCCCAGCCCTGGGTCCGGCGCAGGCGGTCGTGCCCCCGCCGGTCGTACCGACGGCTGGACCGGCCGTGCCGCCCGCGCCACCGGTGGGGCCTGTGCCAGGAGTGGTTCCGGTGCAGGGACAGGTTCCCATGGCGCCGGCAGGTCACGTGGCAGCCGTCCCTGGTGCACAGGTACCTGTCGCACCCGCACCTGTTGGACCACCCGCGCCGGTACCCGTGGCACCGGTGCAGGTTCCTGTGGCGCCAGGACCTGTCGTCCCAGTGGTCCAGCCGGTGCAGCCGCCCGTGGTCCCGGCGGGTCCGGGACCTGCCGCGCAGGCGCCTGGCGCACCGGTGGCGCCAGCTGTGGTCCCGTCGGGCCCGGCGCCGGGCGTCCCAGGGCAGGCAGACGCCCCGGGCGGGTCGGCGTGGGGCACAGCAGAGTCGGCACGGTGGGCCGGGTGGAGCACACCAGCGATCGCCTCGACGCCAGCGGCTGAGGCTCCGGCCCCAGACGACCCCCCGGTGCGGCCAGCGTCGTCGCGACGCCGCCGGGCAGTGGTCGTCATGGCCTCGGTGACGGTCGTGTTCACCGCGCTCGCCGCCGTGGTGTGGGGGGTCTCGGCCGCGACCGGACGTATCGGGGCGATCGCCTCGCCGACACCCACACGCGACCGACCAACCTCCACCGGCCCGGCGCACACCGGTCCTGAGTATGTCGTGTGGGACGGCGGCGACAACCTCGTCCTCGGCGAGCAGGCACACACCCCGACCCACGTGTTCGTCTCGCAAGACCAGCTGCCCCGCACGATCACGTGCGCCCCAGAGGGCGAGGCCGGGTCCACCCACGTCACTGTCGACGTGGACCCGTTGTTGCTCACCGACGACGTCGAGGTGGCGCTGGAGGTGGGCAGCGCGTGCCGGGTCAACCTCTCGGTCCCCACCGGGCTGAACTTCACCATCGACTGGACCGGGATCCGGGCGGCTGCAGGGGTCCCAGCCGCGTTCATCGCCGTGGACTTCTCTGACTCGGCGACGCACCTCGGGGTGGGCCACGAGGTCTACGACCACATCGCAGACGCCGACCAGCCGGTGCTGCACCTGAAGGTCCACGCCGAGGGTGAGCTGTACACATGGCCGTCCTACACCAAGTGGAGCGACGGCCGTTCTGTGTTCGGCGTGCCTGACCGCACGTTCGTGCGTTACTGGTTCCCCACCACCGGCCAGATGCCACGGTCGGTCACGTGCACGAAAACCCCCGTCACCGGTCTGGACTTCCGCCGCGCCAAGCTCACCGCCGACGTCGAGGTGCCCATCGACGTGGCCGACGGGTGCACGAGCACGACGCTGCTGGTCTCGGCCGAGCAGAACTGGACCATCGAGTGGACCGGCAAAGGTGCGGGCGTGCTGGATGTCGTCGACGGGACAGGTGTGGCGGCCCAGAGGCTGAACACCGGGACCAAGACGTTGAGCAACACCCCGCACCCAGGCCAGCCGACGGTCCGTCTGGTCGTGACGAGCACGACGCTCGTCCACGTCACACCAGACCGGGCGGTCTACTGAGCCTGGATCCACCGGTTTTTGCGCCGGCTGCGCCTCACCTGGTGGGCGCGCTGGCTGCGTTGTCGCTGCTTGATCCTCACCGCTCCTGCACACGTCGGCTGCGCCGCCGCGCGGAGCCTCTGACGCCGTGGGCCCAGGCTCCAGCCTGCCTTCGCCGCTCCGCGTTGCCAGCCCACCGGCCAGGTGAGGCTCGCTACGGCGAAAACCGGTCGCCCTAAGCTGTGACCGAGTCGGGCTCGACCGGGGCGGCCGCGGGGGTCAGGGCGATCTCTTGGGTGGCCGCGGTGCGCGTCGACACCGGCGCTGGTGGACGTGGGGGGTTGAGGACACGTAGCTCGGCACGCATCTGGGTCGCGGTCTGGTGGCGGTCGCCGCGGTCCTTGGCCAGGGCGGTCAACACGATCCGGTCCAGGGTGTGCGGCAGGTAGGGCACGAGCGTGCTCGGGGCTGGTGGTTCGGTGACGAGCTGTTGGGCGGCAACGGTCGCTTGGTCGTCACCGTCGAACGGGGTGCGGCCGGTGACGAGCTGGAACAGCAGGCACCCGACCGAGTACAGGTCTGAGCGCGGGTCGACCGGTTCGCCACGGATGTGCTCAGGCGACATGTACTGCACAGTGCCGACCACCTGGGGTGCCTCGGTCGTGCCGCGCGCCCACGCGGTGCCGAAGTCCATGACCTTGACCTGCCCGCTCGTGGCGATCATGACGTTGCCCGGTTTGATGTCACGGTGGACGACACCTGAGGCGTGGGCGTGCTCAAGGGCACCGAGGACGCCATGGGCGATCTTCAGGGCGGTCGGGATCGGCACTGCCCCGTTGCGCAGCACCCACCGCAACGTCCGGCCGTCGACATACTCCATGACGATGTACCGCGTCGCAGGTCCGTCAGGAACAGGCTCTTCACCAGCGCGGACGACCGAGACGATCGCCGGATGGTTGAGCATCCCTGCGATCTCAGCCTCCCGGGTGAACCTGCTCACCAGAACCGGGCTCGCGGCTGCTTCGGCGGTGAGGATCTTGACTGCGACCTGGTTGCCGGTCGCGCAGTCGACCCCGCTGTAGACCTCTGCTGTGCCTCCGCGGCCGACGAGCCGGCCAAGGTCGTACTGGTCAGCCACACGTGTGGGCACCGCCATGTCAGGCCCCCCGCACAGGCACGTGGTGAGCCCACCTGGTGGTCACAGCTCGCCTCCCACGCCCGTGGCATACGTGTCAGGGAAGACGATACCGGGACATACCGGTACATGACTGCGATCGCGTGAGACTGGCGCTGCGGCGTGAGACATCGTCATCCCGCTATTCGGAACGCGATGACGCCAGCAGCGACGAGCACGAGGACGACGACGACGCCGACAAACACACCCAGCCCGCGCCGGCGGCGTGCCGGTGGCGTCGTCGGGGGGTCGAACGACGGCGGCCCGGACGCCGCTGGGGGCGCCGGTTGTTGCCCGGGCTGGTACGGCACCGTGTACCCGGGCTGGTCGGCCGGCCGTCCGGCCTCGTAGGGCACCGTGTACCCAGGTTGGTCTGCTGGACGCTCGGGTTGGTAGGGCACGGTGTACCCCGGTTGGTCTGCGGGGCGCGCCCCGGCCCCCGGCGTGCGCGCGGCACGGGTGTCGGCAGCGTTGCCGCCGGGCGAACCGTTGACGTGCCCGGCGACACGCTTTCCGTCGACACGCCGCTCGGGTGGGCGTTGCCCGTTGCTCACCACACGGTGCCCAGCCACACGTTTGCCCTCCTCGCCAGGTCCGACGACGCGGTGCCCGCCGACGCGGGTGCCTGGCGCTGGTTGGGCAGGTTGCGGGGCGTGCTGCGGCTGCGGTGACGGGGGCTGGGCCCACATGGTCGGTGGCCCCGGCGCGCCGACATGTGGTGCCGCCGGTCCTGCGGTCGGCGGTGGCAGCGGGGTGATCGGCGACAGTGGTGGGGGTCCAGGCTGCCGGGGCACATCCATGGCCCCGGGAACCGGTGGGACTGGCGCCGCACCGTGCGGCCCTGGACCGACCGGGTTCGGGTACGGCGGGACGCCGGGCTGGTCTGCGCCGGCAGGGTAGGACGGCCCCACACCCGAGCCGGCACCAGGCGGGATCTGGCCGCTGGGCTGCCCAGGTCTCGGTCCCATGTTGGGTGGGTTGGCGCTGGGACCTGGCGGGATCTGGCCGCTGGGCTGCCCGGGTCGGGGTCCGATGTTGGGTGGGTTGGTGCTGGGGCTTGGGGGGATTTGGCCGTTGGGTTGTCCGGGTCGGGGTCCGATGTTGGGTGGGTTGGTGCTGGGGCTTGGGGGGATTTGGCCGTTGGGTTGTCCGGGTCCGGGTCCGATGTTGGGTGGGTTGGTGCTGGGGCTTGGGGGGATTTGGCCGCTGGGCTGCCCAGGTCCCATGCTCGGGGGGCCTAGGGGGATCTGTCCGCTCGGGTGTCGGGGTGCTGGGTGTGCGGTGCTGCCGGGTGGGTGGGCTCGCGCGGGGGCTGGGTAGCCGACGCCTGAAGGTGGCGGGCTTGTCGGTGCGCCAGCCGGTGGGCCGGTCGGGACGGCGCCTGGTAGTGCAGGCAGGGCCGGGGCCTGAAACCCAGGAGGTGGTGCGGGGGCGGGCGGAGCACCAGAGTGCACAGGCCCTGGGTACGCGACACCGCCGGGCGGGCCCGGGGTGGGGCTGGGACTGCCGGGGTGTGGGGCGGGTGCTGGGTTGGGGCTGCCAGGGTGTGGCGGGGCGGGCCCTGGGCTGGAACCAGAGAAGCCTGCGGCTGGCGAGGGGCCCGCGGGGGGCGAACCGGCGAGGTCGGGCGCCGCGGCCGTCATCGCCGAGTCGCTCGTGCGCAGGGCCGCAGGCAGGGGGTTGACCGGTCCGGCAAGGGGCGCCGGGCCGTGCTCGCCGACAAGCTCGTCGAGGCGGACGGCGGCCTCAGGCAGGCGCATGCGCAGGCGCGGGTCAAGTGTGCACATCCCCCGGGCGACCCTGGCGAGCCGGTCGCCGACCTGGTCCAGCCCTGGTGGCAGCCAGTCGTCACCGCGTTCGGCGTCGGGCGCCTGGCCGGTGAGCATCCACACCAGCAGCGCCCCCAGGTACCACGCGTCGGTGTAACGGCCGACCGCTGTGCCACCACCGAGGGTCTCAGGGGGGACGGAGAACCCCAGGTTCCCCAGCCGCTGGGTGTGGGTCGAGGTCTTGTCGTTGGCGATGAGGTGGGCGATACCCCAGTCGGCGAGCAGCAGCCGTCCGGCGTCGTCGACGAGGACGTTGTGCGGGGTGATGTCGCGGTGGATGACGCCAAGGTTCTCGTGGACCGCCCGGACCGTGGCGACCACAGGTGCCATCCGGGTGACGACGACGTGCGAGGCGCGTCCACCAGGGCCTTCGCGCTGGACCATCTCGTCAAGGGTTGTCGGGCACCATGCCATGACGTCGCACCACAGCTCGTGCTCGTCGTCTTTGACACCCAGCTCGGCGCCAGGCACGGTGCTGACGAACGACTCGACAACAGGCAGCACCGACGGGTACGTCTGGGGGTTCTCGCGGGCGGCGGTGACCACTGACAGCATCGACAGCAGCCGTTCCATCTGCCGGGCCTGCTCTTCGCGCGATGTCACCGCCTGCACCCGCAGCGCGAGCGGGGTGTCGGGGCCGTCGGCGAGCTCTGCGCGCGCCACTGCTGCCTGTCCGCCGTACCGCACCGGCAGGCGTACCCGCACCGGTTGGGAGTCGTCGACCGTCGAGACCCGCAGCAACCCTGACCGGCTCAACCGCACGGCCGACCCGCGCAGCACGGTCCTCTCACGGCGCTGCAACCACCGTGACAGGACCTCTCCGCTCAGCACCGCCCAATCGTAGGTGACGAAACATGACGAACTCCGCGGTTCACCCGCCGTTCACCCGCATGTGCACCAGCGTCGCAGCACCTGCGACCAGCAGCGACGGAGGAACCGTCCCCTGTCTCTGTCTGGCCCGGGTGGTTCAGAAGTGTGGTGCGATGCCGTCGCGGATGGTCGGTAGTCGTCTGCGTCGTGGTAGGCCGGTGGTGGTGTCGACCTGGTAGCTGATCCCCAGGGCGGTGGTCCACTGGTACACACCCGGTGCGGTGGTGACCAGGCGCAGGTGCCCGTCGGTCTTCAAGGTGTGTGACGCGCGGCACAGCGGTGCGAGGTTCGACGTGGTGGTGGTCCCGCCGTCACGCCATTCGGTGGTGTGGTCCAGGTCACAGTTCGTCGCTGGTTCGGTGCATGTGGAGCACACGCAGCGTGGGTCGCGTGCTGCCACGTGCGCGGCCAGGGCTGCTGGTGGTCGGTACCTGGTTCGTCCGACATCCAGGACGGCACCAGATAGCGGGTCGGTGACGATGCGCCGCCAGGGTCCGTCGTGGGCCAACGCCCTGGCGGTGAC
>WRCL01000014.1 GCA_009783975.1 Micrococcales bacterium | reverse complement strand
CCCCACCTCACCCCGGCCCTCCAGCTCGACGGCCAGACGAACCCACCCCCTCACCCAACTCTCACCCGGAATCCATTTCGAGTTCGATGGCTGGATGATGAGTACGATGATTTGATGGTGAGTTCGACAGTTTAATCGTCGAAGTCATCATCTAACCATCGAACTCGCGGGCCGATTTGGGTCGTCCGGGTTGTGTGTACCGTCCGAGGTAGGGGCGGGGGGTCAGCCCGACACCGGGAGGCAGGGCTTCCACGACGCGGCGGACCAGGCGGGCCGGGTCGCGCAGGTCTTTGTGGGTGAGGCGGACGAGACGCCAGCCCTGGGCGACGATCGCCTCGTCGCGCTCGCGTTCGCGGAAGAACGCGTCAGTGCTGTGGTATTTCTCCTTGCCGTCGTACTCGATGAGGACTTTCCACTGGGGGTAGCCCAGGTCGCCCCAGTACACGCCGTGGGCCGTGTCGACCTGGACCTGGGTCTGGGGGACCGGAAGCCCGGCAGCGAGCAGGGCGAACCGCGTCGAGGTCTCGGGAACCGACTCTGGGCCCGGGTCGGCCAGACCAGCGATGGCACGGGCGCAGACACTGCCGCGCGCGGTGCCGATGAGGGCGTCGATGCGGGCGGGGTCTGCCCCCGCGCGCAACGCCCCGTCGGCGACGACCAGCGCATCTAGCGGGGCAAGGCTGCGCAGGCAGTCGGCCGCGGTCAACGCCAGACCGGTGACCGCGAGCCCGTTGACCGTCGCCTGGTCGCACGGGCCGACCACGCCGAAGTGCCGGACGACCGACATGTCGCGCTTCGTCGAGGGGCGGACGGTCTGGCGCAGGTGGGTCTGCTCCGGCAGGCTGAGCAGGGGCAAACCCCACAGCACCGCCGCCGACTGGTGGCTGAACCAGTGCACGGTGCGTGTGCGGCCGGCCACACCAACAATCCGGCCCAGGACGTGTTCGCGTGGCGCAAGGTCGCGGGCCGTGTATACGCCACGGCACAGCCGGACCCACTGGTTGTCCCGCACCCGTTCTGCGACGACCCACTGGGGGTGGTCATGGGCGAAGAAGACTGCGGGCAAAGACGGCGGTTCTGGGCGGACAGCCCGTGGGCGGATTGGCATACCACAATCCTCGCACCCCAATCACCACCTCGGTCCCCCACCCTGGCGAATCTGTGGACAACCGCGACATGCCCTGGGCTGGGGACGGTTCGCGGACCCTTGGGACCCCATGTTTGGGTTCGATGGTTGGATGGCGAGGTCGACGATTTGATCATCGAACTCACCATCCAGCCATCGAACTCACACCGCGACGAGCCCGCCCGTGGGACGGTTCGGCTACGGGACTGCGGCTTGGACGACCGTGCCGGTGCCGCCGACGGTGGCGGGGCCGTCGGCGTCGGCGACGAACACCGCCTGGCCTCGCGGGAGCGTGACCATCTGGCCGCCGGCCTCGAGGACGACTGAGCCGTCCAGGCACAGCACGACGCGCGGGCCCAGACCGGGCAGGCGGCGGACGAGGCCGTCACCGGGGACGTCGGTCACCGACAGCTCGAAGTCGTCGACGGGTGCGTAGTACACGCGCGTGGCCTGGTGGAACGCCTCGGGGGCGATACGGATCGGGGGTGCGGCGACGTAGTCGACGTTACGCAGCATCTCAGCGACGTCGACGTGCTTGTTCGTCAGGCCTGCGCGCAGGACGTTGTCCGAGCTGGCCATGACCTCCACCGCCAGGCCGTGCAGGTAGGAGTGGACACCGCCGGCGGGGATGAACAACGCTTCGCCTGGGCGCAGCGTCACCGGGTTGAGCAGCAACGACGTGACGACCCCCGGGTCGCCGGGGAACTGCGCGGCCAGGAGCACGACGGTGCGGTCCGCACGCGGCGACGGCGACCCAGACTCCAGGCGCAGCCGGCACGCCTCGACGACCTGCGCGACCTCGTGGGGCGAAGGTGCGAGGTCTGCGCTGACCAGCCGTGTGAACACGTCACGCACACCTGTGGCTGACGGCTCGTCGCGCAACGTCGCGCTCAGCTCGTCTGACAGCGCGGTGCCCAGGCCTGAGAGCACCTCTGCGGCGCGGCGCGGGGTGCGGAACCCGCACATCGCCTCAAAACGTGTGAGGGCGTAGACAAGCTCGGGTTTGTGGTTGGGGTCGCGGTAGTTGCGCACGGCACCGTCACGTGGGATCCCTGCGGCCTCCTCGGCGGCGAAACCCGCGCGTGCCGCGTCCAGGCGCGGGTGCACCTGCAGCGACAGGGCCCCGTCGGCGGCGATGAGCTTGAGCAGGTACGGCAGCATGGCGCCGAACCGGCGTGCGGTCCCCTCACCAAGAGTCCCGCGGGGGTCGTCGGCGACGACCTGGTCCAGCGGCCGTCCGTCGAGGCCCGGCGACGGGGCCAGCGGGTGCGCCCCGAACCACGCCTCGGCGATCCGCGGGTCGTCTCGTCCGACGATCTCCTGGATCTCGGTGCCTGACCCCCAGGCGTAGTCCCAGATCGCTGGTCGGATGATGTGCACGTGGACGCCTCCTCGCATCTGACGGCGTCTCACTGTACCCAGACGACGGGCCCGACCAACGCACGTCGACCCGAACCACCTCCGATGGTCCAAGATGGGGGGATGCGCGGAATCATCCTCGCCGGTGGCTCAGGCACCCGGCTGCACCCGATCACCTTGGGTGTGTCCAAACAGCTCGTCCCGGTCTACGACAAACCGATGGTCTACTACCCGCTGTCGACGCTGCTGCTCGCCGGGATCCGTGACGTCCTGGTCATCACCACCCCGCACGACGCCGCACAGTTCCACCGTCTGCTCGGTGACGGGTCGCAGTTCGGGATCTCGATCAGCTACACCGTCCAGCAGGTCCCCAACGGCCTGGCCCAGGCGTTCGTCCTCGGGGCTGGTTTCGTCGGTGACCAACCCGCCGCGCTGGTGCTTGGCGACAACATCTTCTACGGACCTGGCTTGGGCTCCCAGCTCGCCCGGTTCGCCGATATCGACGGCGGTGCGGTGTTCGCCTACCAGGTCGCCAACCCCAGCGACTACGGCGTCGTGGAGTTCGACGCCGACGGACGCGCGCTGTCGCTAGAAGAAAAACCCGCCCACCCCAAGTCGAGCTATGCGGTACCTGGGCTGTACTTCTACGACAACGACGTCGTCGCAATCGCCAGGGACCTGCAACCCTCCGCGCGCGGGGAGTACGAGATCACCGACGTCAACCGTGAGTACCTGCGCCAGGGCCGCCTGCACGTGCAGGTGCTGCCACGCGGCACCGCGTGGCTGGACACCGGGACGTTCGACTCGCTGCTGGACGCCAGCGACTATGTGCGCACCATCGAGTCGCGCCAGGGGCTGAAGATCGGCGCACCTGAAGAGGTCGCGTGGCGCCGCGGGTTCCTCACCGACGACGAGCTGGGCACCCGGGCGCAAGCGCTGGTGAAGTCCGGGTATGGCCAGTACCTGCTCGACCTGCTCGAGGTCGGCCGGTGACAGCAGCCACCCCGGCGGAGATGCCGGACCTGCCAGCACCGGTGCTGGGGGGGATCTGGCGGTACGGCGCGCGTCCGCTCGGTGGCCGGTCGAACGGGCTCAACCTCATCCGGCTCGTGCTGGCCGCGATGGTCCTGTTCGCCCACGGGTTCTACCTCGCAGGCGCTGGGCACGGACCGATCGTCAACGGCCACAACATCGGCGGCTGGGCTGTGATGGGGTTCTTTGCGATCTCGGGGTACCTCATCACCGGCAGCAGGTTGCGCAAATCCCTGGGCAGCTATCTCGTGCTGCGCGTCGCGCGGATCTTCCCGGCGTTTCTCGTGTGCCTGTGCGTCATCGCGTTCGTCTTCACCCCGTTCGCCTATCACCGCACCCACGGCACCCTTGACGGGGTCGGCACGACGCCGACGACCCCGCTGGACTTTGTCTTCGTCAACGCTGGGCTGCACATCAACACGTGGGAGTGCGCCGGCACCCCCGCCGGCCTGCCCTATGGCGACCCGGTGTGGAACGGGTCGTTGTGGTCGCTGTACTACGAGTTCTTGTGCTACCTCATCATCGCCGCCCTCATGTCGATGACGTTGTTCCGCGCCTCGGCGTGGCCGACCGGGGTGGCGCTGGGTGTGTCGGTCGTGGTGTTCGCGAACGTCGAACGCCTCATGCCGTACGTCGGGCACAACGTCGACGTGCGCTTGTTGTTGCAGCTGCTGCCGTTCTTCTTGTCCGGCGCGTGGCTGTACATGCTGCGTGACCGCATCGCCTTCACCTGGCCTGTGGCGAGCGGGGCGCTGGTCGTGGGGGTCGTCGTCGCGCAGGTGCCGTCGTGGGGGCCGCAGCTGGCGGCGCCGTGCCTGGCGTACGTCGTCTTGTGGCTCGGTGCGGTGGTCCGCTCGCCGCGGCTGGTCGCAGCCAACGATATTTCATACGGGTTCTACATCTACGCCTGGCCGTCCCAGCAGCTGCTCGCGATGTTCGGCGTCCACGCGCTGGGGATTGGGTATTACCTGGACATCGTGGTGTACGACCTGGCGGCGGTCGCCCTCACCGTCCCCTTCGCAGTGGGTAGCTGGTTGCTCATCGAACGACGGATGCTCGACCGTGCACGGAAGGTCACCTCGGTCCGGCGCGCTGGTGCGCAGGCCGCAACCCCGGAGAAAGTGTGATGTCCCGTCTTGATGTCTTGTACGCCGCACGCGACAACTACGCGATGACCCTGGGGGTGTCCATCGAGTCGCTGTGCGCGAACAACGCAGATATCGGCACGATGACCATCTACGTCCTGGACGACGAGATCAGCCCCGCGAACAAAGACCTCCTCGTGTCCGTCGGCGAGAAATACTCCCGGCGCGTGGAGCTCATCGACGTGGCTGGTCTGCGCGCCCAGCTCGTCGCCCTGGGCGTCGAACCGCACAAAGGCACGTACACGACGTACTACAAGCTCCTCGCCGTCAACGCCCTGCCAGCGGGGGCCGACCGTGTGCTGTACCTCGACTGCGACACCATCGTCGAAGGGTCGCTCCTGCCGCTGGTCGACGTGCCGTTGTCAGGCCCGTGCGGTGGGACGTACGACTGCATGCTCAACAGCCACAAGTCTGCCATCGGCCTGGACCCGCACGACCGGTACTACAACTGCGGCGTCATCCTCGTCGACCGGGCGGCGTGGCGCGCCGAACGTTACGAAGAACGGATCGTCGACCACCTCACGTCTGTGCGCGCCACGTACTACATCGTCGACCAGGACATCATGAACGTGCTGTTCCACGACGAGTACACGTACATCGACCTGCGCTACGACGTCAACCCCAGCTTCGAGATCTACGGGGTCGAGGCCACCCTCGCGATGTACGACCTGCGCCCGGCGTACTACAACAGCGCCGACGAGGTCCGCACCGAGCTTGCCGTCCCCGTCGTCTTGCACTGCATGGGCGCGATGACCGGCCGCCCCTGGGAGCAGAACAACATCCACCCGTGGAACGACCTGTTCGACTATTACCGATCCATGACCCCCTGGGCGAGCACCCCGAAAACCCGCGTCCGTATCCCCCGCGTCTTTTGGCTCCAGCGCCAGGCGTACAGGCTCCTGCCCCGTGCGGTGTACGTGCGGGCCCACCGTCTGGCGTATTCGGTGTTCCTCTCCCGCCGCGACGCAGCCACAAGAACCTGACTGCAGCCTGGATCCACCGCTTTTGCGCCTCCTGCGCGCCACCTCGCGGGCACGCTCGCTCGGGCGAAACCGGTGGATCCAGGCGTCTCAGGCGACGAGGGTGAGGGTCGCCAGCCAGGTGGTGAGGTCGGTGATCCCAGTGGCCAGGTCGGTGCCTGGAGACCAGGCCAGGGTGTGGCGGGCGGCGGTGGTCTCGGCCCAGGCGTGGCGGACGTCGCCTTCGCGGAACTGGCCGGTGACCTGCGGCGCCGGGGCGCCGTAACGTTCGGCGACGAGGCGGGCGACGGTGGCGATCGTCTGGTGCTCACCTGAGCCGATGTCGAGGGGGCCAGTGATCAGCGCATCGGTGACCGCGGCGTGGTGCATCGCTGTGGCGACGTCGTCGATGGCGACGAAGTCTCGCCTCACCTGCCCGTCTTCGTACAACGGGATCGGCCGGCCGGCGGCGGCGGTGCGGCAGAACAACGCGACGATCCCGGTGTACGGGTTGTGGGGCGACTGGCCCCGGCCGTAGACGTTCTGCAGGCGCACGACCACAGGCTCGACCCCGAACGCACGGGCCCAGATGGTCACGAGGTTCTCCTGGGCGAGCTTGGTGGCACCGTAGACGCTCACAGGCCTGGGCTCGACGGTCCGTGCGTCCATGGGCAGCGGGTCCAGACCTGGGAAGTCCCACTGGCCGCCAGTGATGGACTCAGCCGTGCGCTGGGCGGGGTAGACGACCTGGCCGTCGCGGCTGCGCCAGGCCCCCTCACCGTAGACGGCACGGCTCGAGGCCAGCACCAACCGGCGCGGCACGGCGTCGTGGCGCACCAGGGCGTCAAGCATCTGGCTGGTGCCGACAACATTGGTGCTCGTGTGGCGTGTGGCAGCGGTGAGCGACTGGCCGGTGCCGGTCTCGGCGGCGAGGTGGACGACGACATCGGGGTGGACAGCACTGAGCAGGTCGTCCCAGGTGGCTGTGTCGCGGATATCGGCGACACGCAGCTCGACCCGGTCGTCAAGACCGACCGGGCGCACAGGGACGGGGTGCACCTGTGGCAGCAGGGCGTCCACGGCGACGACGTGGTCGAAGGTCCCGGCGAGCAGACGGCACAGCGCCGTCCCGATGAACCCGGCCCCGCCGGTGACGACGCACACGCTCATGGCTCACCTGGGCCGAAAGCGTGGCGGACCAGGTGGCGTACGGCCGTGGCGTCACGTGCCCGGCCCGCCGCGGGGAACAAGGCCAGAGCGTGGGCGCGGGACGTCACGTGCAGGCGGGCTGCGCGCCGGGCGCGTGACCACCCCAGCCGGGACGCTTGCGCCGCAGCAAGGGTGAAGTAGCGCCGCTCCCCGGCGAACCGGCTGCCGTCGAGCAACGACATGCTCGACGCCGAACGTGCGTGGCGCCGGTAGGTGAAGCACACATCAGGCAGGCACAGCAGGCTCCCGGAGGCCATGAGGATGTCGACGACGACCGCAAGGTCCTGGACGAACGGGAACCCGTCGCGAAACCCGGTACGTGCCAAGACGTCACGGCGGAACACCAGCGACGGCCAGTACAACCAGTCCCCGTGCATGAGGGTGACGACCGCTGGTTCACCGCTGAGCAGCCGTGGGGCGCGGCACCGCGGACGCAGCAGGTGCTTGACCGAGTCGACCAGCGTGGACACCGGCCGGCCGTGGCCGTCGACGACCTGGACACCAGGCTGGATCACCGTCGCCTCGGGGTGCTGCTCGGCCGCCGAAGCCACCGTCGCGACATAGGTCGGGCTGAGCAGGTCGTCGGACCCGAGGAACACGACGAGGTCGTTGGTCGCCAGCTCCAGGCAGCGGCGGTAGTTCGCCGTGATCCCGAGGTTCTCCTCGTTGCGGACATAACGCACCTGGTCATGGCCCAGGCCGGTGATGTACTGGCCCACAGCCGGGTCTGGGTACGCGTCGTCGACCACGGTGAGCGTCCACCCGTCGCTGGTCTGGGCCAGCACAGACTCCACCGTCAGACGCATCAGCCCCGGGTCACCCCAGTACGGGACCATGATGTCGAGCGGCACGAGGCAACGTCCTCCACAGCTGTGGCCTTGGTGCTCCAGCGCCGGACCGCGGCCATTGCCGATGACGATACCCGCCGAAGGCTGGCATTCCGGGCAAATCCCGCACCCGTATCGTGTGGTTGGTCAGGTCTCACCCTTCTGGCGGCGGGGCAGCGGACTGACGATAGGCTGTGTCCCCTATGGACAGCCCTGAGATCTCTGTCGTCCTTCCCGTGCGCAACGGTGAGCGCACCCTGGCCGCGACGATGGACGCGCTGGTCGCCCAGACCTGCACCTCGATGGAGGTCGTCATCGTCGACGACGGTTCCACCGACACGACCGCGAAGATCCTCGCCGAGTACGACGACCCACGTCTGCGCATGGTGCACCAGACCGGGCACGGGGTGTGGCACGCCCGAAAACAGGGCATCGCGTTGACCACGGGCCGGTACGTCGGGTTCTGCGACGCCGACGACCTGCCTGACCGGCGGCTGTACGAAACCCTCGTCACCAGCGCAAAAACCACCGGCTCCGATATGGTCGTCACCGCGTACCGCCGGATCGCACGTGACACCGGGCACCTGCTCGGTGTGGAGATGGCCCGGCGCAACGCCCCGGTGATGCACCCCGACCGCGACCCGCACGGTTTCGCGTCGGTGAACACCGCGATGTGGAACAAGCTGTTCGACGGTGGCACAGCACGGCGCGTCGGCAAAGCCCTCGAGGTCGACGAGCTGCGTTTTGACCCCCGCCCCCGCCGCGCAGAAGACATGCTCTTCTTGGCGTTGTGCCTGCCGTGGCTGAGGACCGTCTCGTTCGTCGACGAACCGTTGTACGACTACGTGGTCCGCCCCGACGCGACGATGACCCTGCTCACACCGTCCGAAGCCGACGACCTCGCGGGGAACCTCGCCGCCATCCGGGCGTGGGTGATGGACCACGCCGAGGACGACGCCGAAGCCCTCGCCGGCGTGGTCGACGCGATGGCGTTCGTCCACCTCGGGCTGTCGGCCCTGGTGAACATGGGCCCGTCACTGTCGCGCCGCGACGCCCGGGCGTACTGGCGCCATATGCGCGGGCGGCTGGTCCGCGAGTTCCCCCACTACCGCGACCACACACCCAGGGCGCAGGTCTCAGGCAAGCTGCGCGCCGGGCTGTGGCTCGAACGGTGCCACGCCCTGCTGCCCGCGGCACGCGCGTACGTCGCGTACACCAAGACCACAGGACAAGACGCACGCTGGTGAGCGAGCTTGGCGGTGGCCCAGACCAACCCGTGATCGACCGGCGCGGAGCGCTGTGGGTCGCGAGCGGGTCGGCGGTCGCCGGGGTCGTGGGCCTGGCGATCATGGTCGTCACCGCACGGGTGCTCACCGACGCGGACTTCGCACAGTTCATGACGTTCTGGTCGCTGTTGTTCGCAGGCTATGCCGTGGTCACCGGGGTGAACTACGAGTCGGCCCGTGCCACCGGCGCGGTGGTGCTCGACCCTGGCCGTGCCCGGGGGCGTGTGTTACCAGTGGCCCTGGGGATCGGCGCGACGCTCGGGCTCGTCGTCGCTGCGTCGGGCCCGTGGTGGCGTCCGGTGCTCATGCCCGGCCGCGGGACGGTCGCGGTGCTCGCCGTCGCGCTGTCCCTTGCCGCGTACACCGGGTACCTCGCCGTCGTCGGGGCCCTCATGGGCCACCGGCGCTGGCACGTGTCAGCGTCGATGGTCGGGGCCGACGGGGTTGTGCGGCTGGTCCTCGTCGTCGTGGCGTTGGCGCTGGCCACCAACCTCGACGCGGTGGAGGTCGCTGTGGCTGCCACCGCGCTGATGTGGGTCGTCGCGCTCGTCGCGCGACCGGTGCGCGGCGCGGCCAAGGCCCGCGCTGACGTGCCCGCCGGACGGCTGGTGCTCAACTACGCCCAGGCGATGGCTGCCGGGGTTGGGTCGGCGGCGCTCGTCGTGGGGTTCTTGGCGTTGCTGCGCACGACGACCGACCAGGCGACGTGGGACGCGAACGCCTCGCTGATCTTGGCGGTCACGCTCACCCGTGGGGTGCTGCTCATGCCCCTCAACGCGTTCCAGGGCGCGGCGATCGGGTACTTCCTCGACGCCCGCCGGCCCCGGGCCGCGTCGTTGGTCCGCCTGGCCGGGCTCGTTGTTGGCGTCGGTTCGGTCGCTGCCGTGGCCGCCGGGCTCGTCGGGCCGGCTCTCGTGCGTCTGCTCGTCCCTGGTTTTGGCATGTCAGGGTGGATGCTCGCAGCCCTGGTGCTCGCAGTCGTGCCCCTGGCGCTGCTCGTGCTGTTCGGCGCGGTGACCCTCGCCCTGGGCAAGCACCTGGCCTACGCCGCCGGCTGGCTTGTTGCTGCTGGCGTCGCATATACCGTCATGCGGCTGGGCCTGCGCCTGGACCTCAGCGTCGTCGCGGCCCTCGCAGCCGGTCCGTCCGTGGGCGCCGCGCTGCACCTCAGCGTCATCTGGACGTCGTTGCGGCGACCCGCCACGAGCGCTCCGCCGACGCCCGGCCGGCGTGGACCATCGCGATGACGGCGAACAAGATTCCTGCGCCCACACCAACAACGCTCGCGAACACCCCGACCACCTCGCCAGGTGCGCTCCACCCCGCTGTCCCTGAGGCATCGGCGACCAGGCCACGCTCCCCGAACATGTTCGCGTAGTGGACCAACCCGACAACCGATGCGATGACGATAGCGGTGGCGGCACCAGTGCCGACCAGCCAGAGGTTTCTGTGTGGGGTTGTCGCAACCACTAGGCCCTCACCACAGCCAGGGTTCTTGTCGTCGAAACGGGATCCGGCACGTTGGCCGAAAGGCCACAGTCATATCCCGTCAACGTCCAGCTCCATAAGAGCCCAGGAGTAGTCTGGGCCGGCATCGCGAACCATCCCGTCGGGTCGGACGAGCGCCCACTGGTCGCAGTTCCGAGCGACGGGGAACAGCCGCAGCCGGGTCCCGTCGCCGAAGAAGAAGGCTGCCGACAGGGAAGGAGACTCAACGTCGGCGCCGACCAGCACCCTCCCGTCAAGCGCTGCAACCGCTCGTTCCACCTCCTCGCGGTCGTGGAAGCTCGCGACAAGCACGCTGTCAGGCGTCTCGAGACGCCAAAACGCGGACACAACGTTCAGATGCCACCGCCCCATGCCCGGAGGATGCGGACGCGGTTCGCCGATGTTCGTGATGAAGGAATAGTCAGCGCAGAGTCTCGACCCCCACAGCGGCAGCCCGAAGGCCCCCGCGAGGTCAGCACGCAAATCAGCCGAGGCCCCCGTCATCGGGCCGGAAGAAATGGTCATCGGCACCTCCAGTCGAGTGACATTCATTGTTGGCGCTGCAGGTTCCAGGAGTACCCTGGGCCAACGACACGAACCATCCCGTCGCGCCGGAACAGCATCCACTGCTCACCGCCGCCTTCCATGTTGTAGTGCGTGAATGTCCGCAGTCTTGTGCCGTCAGAAAAGTGGAATGTCGGCGACAACGACGGAATGTCGACGTCACACTCGGATAGCACCTTCCCGTCGAGGCTCACGATGGCCCTCTCCATCTCCTCGCGGCTGTCCTCGCAAGCTCCAAGAACAGAACCGGGCGTTTCGATCCTCCACGCGGCAAAATAGATCCATAGATGCCACGCGCCATACCACTGCCCAAACCTTGGATCGCCCATGTGGGCCTGTCCAAAATTGAGCCGTAGAGAGGAGCCCAGACCAAGCTTCGATCCCCACACGGGCAACCTGAACGCACCATCCAGGTCCTCCCGCAGCTCTGCTGTGGGGCCCGTCGGGAGCGCCGAGGAAATACTCACGGCAAGTCCTTTCAACTATTCCAACAGATTGTCGCCAACACGCCAGAACTCTCTGGCCAGCTCATCCGCCCCAGAATGGTAGTCATGGTTCTGCCCGTGGAGCACGCTCTCGACTCTTCCGATTTCGTCGGGCGTCAACTTCCTCCCCAACTGCCTTTCGGCTTCTTGGGCCATTTGTCGAGCATCAGAGTTCTGCGCAACGTTGCTTCCTGCCATGCCGCCGTCGCCGTGCCCGACTGGTCTGCGGGTTCCGGTGGCTGCCTGGTCGGCCAGGTCGTCGGCCATCGCCTCATAATCATAGCCCCGCCTACCGGGCCTCCAGCGTGCCGCGCCGGTGTCGCCTGCCATCGCCTGGCGGGCCCGCGCGGCGGCGGGGTTGTCGATGGTTGCACGCACGCCTCGTCCAACACCTGCGCCGAGACCCGCCGGGACGACGGTCAAGGTCAGATCGATGCCGTCGAGCAGAAGCTGGGCGGGGGTGGCGTGCTCGAAGTAGCTGCGGGCGCCGGCCTGGGGGTCGCGGGCGAAGGTCTTGATGCCCTGGTAGTGCTCCAGGCCCCAGGTGGCCAGCCCGGCGACCCAGAACGCTGCCCCGAAAGACATGAACGGGACGACCGCGATGACCATCGCGATGCCGAAGACCACGAGGATCTTGGCCCCAGGTGGCAGGTCGTGCCACAGCTGGGCGATGTGGTCCAGCAGCCCGGCGAGCCAGTCCCAGCCGCCGTGCATCTGCGGCCCAGTGCCTTCGGCAAGGTGCGGAGCGATGACCAACGCGGCCACCAGCAGCCCAGCCAGGAGCCCACCGGCGACCAGACGAGAACGCCAAGGGCGGACCGGCCCAGCGTGGTGCTCCATCCCCGCCTCACGCAGCGCCCGTTGCAGCGCGGCGGCGGTCGCACCGCGCCGGGCGGCGACCAGGCGCGGCTCGCCACGCTCACGGGTGTGGGCGAGGACGGCCTGGGCCAGGTCCCGGCCGGTGACCCACACCAAGGCCAGCACCGCGTTCGCCGAGGTGGCCAACGCCCGCCCAGGCCACCGGGCCCGGGTGTGCCACGCCGACAACCTGGCCCCTGCGTGGGCCACCCAACCCCACGCCGGGCCAGGCACCAGGTTCGTCGCTGGGCGCGCCGCCAGACGGTAGGCGTCGACCGCCAGGCACACGAGGAACACCACCACGAACACCGCAGGGCGGTACTGGGCGTGGCCGAACCGCTGCCAGGGGACCTGCAACCACCACGGCACCACCGACCCTTCAGCCAACCACGCGTCCCCGCTGGCCAGCCGCGCGTTGCACGCCAGGTGGTCTGACATCATCGTCACCAGCACCACCACCGGCACGACCAACGCCACAGGGCGCACCACGGCCCGGGCTGGCAGCGGCCTGGCACGCACAGCCCGCCAGGCCACCACGCCCAGCCCGGCGACCCCGACGACCAGGGCAGTGGTCATCGCGTGCCCGGCGAACACCACCGGGTCGCCAGTGCCCCACGCGGCGCTGACCGTCTCGGTCGGGACCGGCCAGAACCGGTAATGCACGTAACCCGTCGGGATACCGTTACCATCGAGGTCGACCAGCAACGATGCCAGGCCCGTGTGCTCGGTCGTCACCCACCAGGTGCGTCGCAGCACCTCCTCGACCGCCGCGAACGCCGCCCCCGACGCCAGACCGAGCAGCACGAAGTCCACCGCCGCGAACCGTGACACCCGCCGCGGGGCCGCCACCGCCACCAGGACCACCGGGACGACCTTCAACGCCTCCTCGCCGATCCCCGCGACGAACGTCGGAGCACCCAGACCCAGCCCGAACGTCCCACCCAGCCCAGCCGAGACCGCCCGCAGCACCACCCCCACGAGCACCGACCACACCATGCACGCCGAGAAGAACCTCATGAACCCCGACCAGGTCAACGTCTTGGTCCGGGCCAGCAAGAACCACGCCACCACGACCCACAACGTCCCCAACCACACCCGCATCCCCGCACGCACGTCGGGCACCACCGCGACGAGCACCAGCAGGTACACCGGCCCCACCCAGGCCATGACCGTCCGGGCCCGGCGTATGCCCCGAGCAGCCCGCTGGTGCTGGCCCATCCACCGCGCCCGACGCT
>WRCL01000013.1 GCA_009783975.1 Micrococcales bacterium | reverse complement strand
GTCAGGTGGGGTGCCTGGCGAGGCGGAGGAGGAGCGTCGCAGCAGCGCTGCGTCCGACGACGACAACGCGGCCAGGGGCCCCGCATGGCGGCGCGAACCCGGCATTTTAGGTGCGACAGACTATTAGTGACGCGCCGCCGGGAAAATCGGTGGATCCAGGTTCAGATGCCGCTGACGTGGAACAACGAACCGAGCACGTAGGTCGCCGCGGCAGCGCCCCACCCGATCGCGAGCTGGCGTGCGGCACGCCACAGCGGCGACGAACCTGACAGCAGCCCGACGACCGCACCGGTGGCCAGCAGCGCCACGCCGACCAGACCCGCCGACCACAGAACAGCGGTGAGGCCTTGCGCCCCGAGCAGGTAAGGCACGACGGGGACGACCGCCCCTGAGGCGAAGAACGCGAACGACGAACCCGCTGCCCCCCACGCGGTGCCGACCGCTTCGTGCTCGTCGTCCATAGCGCCGAGCCGACCACCGGGCAGGTCGGACAAGGTCCCGGCCGGACGGTTGGTCTGGTCGTACTGGGGGTTGTCGGACCACATGTGGTCAAGGTCGGCGACAGCATCGAGCACGACCCGCGCACGTTCGGCGGCGACCTGAGGGTCCAGGCCGTGGGCCCGGTAGACCAGGGCAAGCTCGTTGGTCTCGGCGTCCACGGCCCGCAGCGACTCGCCGGCGGCCAGCCCGGGGCGGCGCGCGAAGAGCAGCTCGCGCTGGGAGCTGACCGACACGTACTCACCGGCGGCCATGGACAACGCACCGGCCAGGAGCCCGGCCACACCGGTGAACAGCACCGTCGCCGAGGAGACACCTGAGGCCCCGATCCCCAGCACCAGGGCAAGGTTGGACACCAGCCCGTCGTTGGCCCCGAACACCGCGGCACGGAACGACCCGGACATACGCTGGCGGCCGCGGGCGGCCAGGCCCCGGACGACCTCGGCGTGGATCGCCTCGTCGGCGACCATCTGGGCGGTCTGGTCGCCGCTGGTCCGTCTCGAGGCGCGGGTCTCGGCGCGTTGGGTCAGCGCCAGGACGAAGACCCACCCGAAACGCCGGGCCCCCCACCCCAGCACCCGGCTGCGCAGCGCGTACCGGGGACGTCCGACGTGGTCACCGAGCAGCGCGACCCAGTGCGCCTCGTGGCGGCCCTCAGCCTCGGCCAGGGCGAGCAGGATCTCGCGTTCTTCGTTGTCGCACCGCGACGCCAGGTCTCGGTAGACAGCCGCTTCGGCCCGTTCGTCGGCCAGGTGCCGGCGCCACCGGCGGATCTGGGCGCGGGTTGGTTGGCTCACGCCGGTCATCCTCGCACGCGCACGGTGCTGTGGTGACCAGCTCGGGCGCTGGAGCGACTGTGTCACGTACGCTGGTCCTGTCCACCCCACACGTGAGAGGGTCCACCGGTGAAGTCCACGTCTGCATTCGTCGTCGGGGTCGGCCTCGGCTTGCTCCTTGGCACCAAGGCCGGGCGCGACAAGCTCGACCAGCTCAAAGGCCTGGTGAGCGAAGCATGGCACGACCCGCGTGTGCAAGAGCATGTCGCTGGGGCTGAGGAGAAAGCCCGGGCGTACATGCACGAGCACGGGGCAACCTTGCGCGAGCACATGAACCAGGCTGTGCACCCGACCGACTGACACGCTTCGGGCTGGCCTGTGCAGCACGCCGGCGTGGCACCGGGTGGTATCCGTGCCCAGACACCGGCGCCGACCGCTCAGGTCCGGTAGGGTGCTACGCGCGAACCCCGCCTGAAAAGGAGCCTGAAGCATGAAGAGCATCCGTGTCCGCGCCATCGCCGCCGTCGGCACCATCCTGCTCGCCGCACCCGTCCTGGCCGCGTGCGGCTCGAACAGGTCGTTCTGCGACGTGGTGACCGACTCCAAGTACGCCGACATCGATGACGTCGACGCCGACGCCATGATCAGCGCCCTGAAAGACCTGCGCAGCGCCGCACCGTCGGACCTCAAGGGTGACATCGACATCATGATCGACGCGGTCCGCGTGACCAAGGACATCGACACCAACGACCCAGCAGCGCTCGCCGAGGTGGCGAACAAGATCGACCTGGAGAAGATCGGTGCGGCCAGCGCGCGGATCGACGCCAAGGTCAAGGAGTGCGAGAAGTAGTCCGTCTGCACGTCGCGATGGGTCCAGGCTGAGCCTGGACCCATCGGCTTTTCGCCGTCGTGGCTCAGCCCAGGGCGTCGGCGACGACCTGCCTGGCTTCGGTCTGGACCTGGGCCAGGTGCTCGGGGGAGACGAACGACTCAGCGTAGATCTTGTACACGTCCTCAGTACCGGAGGGACGGGCAGCGAACCACGCGTCAGCGGTGGTGACCTTCAGCCCACCGATGGCCGCGCCGTTGCCGGGGGCCGCGGTCAGGCGCGCGGTGATCGGCTGGCCGGCGAGCGTCGTGGCCGAGACCTGCTGCGGCGACAAGCGCCCCAGGGTCGCCTTTTGCTCACGTGTGGCTGCGGCGTCGACCCGTGCGTACCACGACTGTCCGTGCTCGGCGACGAGGTCGGCGTGCAGCTGGCTGGGGGACTTGCCAGTCGTGGCCAAGATCTCTGAGGCGAGCAGGGCTGGGAGCATCCCGTCCTTGTCGGTGGTCCACACTGTGCCGTCCTTGCGCAAGAAGCTCGCCCCGGCGGACTCTTCCCCGCCGAACCCGACCGACCCGTCGAGGAGCCCAGGCACGAACCACTTGAATCCCACAGGCACCTCGATGAGCGTGCGGTGCAGACCTGCGGCGACCCGGTCGATCAACGACGAGGAGACCAGCGTCTTGCCGATCGCTGTTGCCGGCCCCCACCCAGGGCGGGCCCCGCCGAACAGGTAGGCCACCGCGACAGCCAGGTAGTGGTTCGGGTTCATCAGCCCGGCGTCGGGGGTGACGATCCCGTGGCGGTCGCAGTCGGCGTCGTTACCCGTGGCGATGTCGAAGGGGGCGTCGTGGGACATGCGGGCCACCAGGCTGGCCATCGCGTGCGACGAGGAACAGTCCATGCGGATCTTGCCGTCCCAGTCCAGCGTCATGAACGCCCAGCGCGGGTCGACGCTCGGGTTGACGACGGTGAGGTCCAGCCCGTAGCGCTCGCCGATCGCCGCCCAGTACTCCACCGACGCCCCACCCAGGGGGTCCGCCCCGATCCGCACCCCGGCGGCACGGATCGCGTCAGTGTCGAGCACCTGCGACAGGTCTTCGACGTAGGCCGACAAGAAGTCGTGCTTGGCGGTCGTCTCAGCGCCCAGGGCTGCGGCGGTGCTCAGCCGGGGCACCTGGCGCCACCGCGAGCGCAAGATCTCGTTGGCGCGGGCGGCGATCGTGCTCGTCGCGTCGGCCCCGGCCGGGCCCCCGTCGGGCGGGTTGTACTTGAACCCACCATCACGCGGCGGGTTGTGCGAGGGGGTGACGACGATCCCGTCGGCCAGGCCCGGGCCGGCGGTGCGTACTGCGTGGTCGGACCCAGCGCCGTTGTGCCGCAAGATCGCGTGGCTGACCGCGGGGGTCGGTGTCCACGAGTCGCGGGCGTCGATGCGCACCTGCACCCCTGCGGCGGCGAGCACCTCCACAGCGGTGCGCCACGCCGGGGCGGACAGCGCGTGGGTGTCCTGGCCGATGAACAACGGGCCGTCGGTGCCCTGGGCGCGGCGGTACTCGACGATCGCCGCGGTGGTCGCGACGATATGTGCCTCGTTGAAAGCGTGGTCGAACGACGAGCCACGGTGCCCGGACGTGCCGAACGCGACCTGCTGGTGCGAGTCGTCAGCGTCGGGCACCAGGTCGTAGTACGCCGCGACGAGGGCGTCGGTGTCGATGAGGTCTACAGCTTGAGCAGGGGTTCCAGCGCGCGGGTCCATACTGGCCATCCTGCCGCAGTCATCGTCGCGCGGGCTACCCCAGACACCAGTTTTTCGCGCAGAAAACACCGGCGCTGTGCAGCCTGGTCTGTCGCGTCAAAAATGCCGGACCAGGAGCGGCGTCAGGTGGGGTGCCCGGCAAGCAGAGGAGTCGCAGCAGCGCTGCGTCCGACGACGACAACGCGGCCACGCGCTCCGCATGGCGCCGCGAACCCGGCATCTTTGACGCGACAGGCGACTGACGCTCACCCAGTGAGGTAGACCGCGGCGCACAACCAGCGGCCCTTCTGCAGCTGGCACGCCACACCCATGCTCACGAAGCTCGGGTGCAGCAAGTTCTCGCGATGACCAGGGGAGTTCATCCAGCCGTCGACCACACCAGCGCCGTCGGTGAACCCCAGGGCGAGGTTCTCCCCAGCGCCGGCGCCGCACGTGCGGACGATCGGGTCGAGCGGCAGGTGGTAGAACCCGTTCTCGATGACAAGCTGGGCCACCCGCACCCGGGCCTGGTTCGTCGCGCACGACGAGGTCGTCAGCGCCGGCAGGCCCTGCGCTGCGCGCTCGGCGTTGCTGGCGGCGATGACCTCGGCCTCAAGGTTGAGCGCTGCTGGGGAGGGGACCGGCGGAACCGGCGGCGGGGTCGGCTTTTCCGGTGACGGGGTCGGCGTGGGCTCGTCAGATGGTTCGTCGCTCGGCTCCTCAGATGGTTCCTCGCTCTGGGTCGGCACCGGGTCTGGAACCACGCCACGGACCGGGCCGGAGGTGACCGCCCTGGTTGTGCGCACGAGGCTGACGTGCGCCTTGTTCGGCGTCGTCATCACCGTGATCGCGCGTTCAGAGTCCAGGCTCACCTCGACGACGCCCGACAGCGTCCCTGCGTCGGCGTGCAGCGCCGACTTCTGCGCGCAGGTCTGGGTCACCTCGCGACCACCGCAGACCACCACGTCGATCGGACCAGCACCACGCGCCGAGACGGCCAGGCGCACAGTCCCTTCGGGCAGACCAGGCAGCGTGACGATCGTCGTGTCCTCGACCAGCCCCTGCCAGCTCGCCTGGGCACCGGGCTGGCGCTGGTAGGTGACGACCGCTGCGGTGAGCACCGGGACGCCGATGGCGAGCATGGCAGCCACGGCTATGACCACTGCCACACGTGCGCTGCGGACGGGCTCGGGGCGCATGTGACGGGTGGGCTCCCGCAGCTGCATGGCACTCCTTCGGCGTGGACGGTCAGGTCACGAACTTATTACGCAGACGTCCCGGTAGGTGCGGAGCTGTGGTGGTGACACATCTGGCAACCACCTGCCATGCGGCCGACGAGGGCGTCGCGACCAGGATAAACACCGCGATTTGGCCTATAGGCGCGCAGAGGTGTGATATTCGTCACATTCTGGGAGGCGATGTGGGGCGCCCCGGTCGACCGCGGGTGAGACTACCAGCTCTCACCTGCCAGTTCGTCGTCGGTCTGGGCCTGAGGGGCAGGTTCTTCGGGCACATCGACGATCTCTGGCTCTGGTGGCTGCGGTGCCGGCTCCGCGCTTGGCTCAGGTTCTGCCTCAGGCTCGCCCGACAGCTGCGGTTCTGGGTCAGCCGGTGGGACGACCACGGCCGGCTTCGCGCGGGGCGCGGGCGCCGCAGGGGCCGGCGCGGCTGGTGCCTGGTTCCACTGCACGGTCTGCGGCGGGGCGGACCACGGCTCGGCGACAGGGTCTGCCACGGTGACCGACGGCTGCACCGGATCTGGCGGAAGCGCCCGGGACCCCGACGGGTCGTTCGGCACATGGTGGACCAACGGCTGGGACGGCGCGCTGCCCCCGGCAACTGCGCCGGTCACAGCCGGAACAGTGATGACGGCAGCAGTGGCGGCAAGAGCGACGCCCACAGCACGTGGACGCGCCCACACAGGACGCTCGATACGGACATGCCGGGCCTTGACGCTACGGGACCCCATCGTGTGTTTTTCCCTTCAGGTGTGCGAGAAACAAACTGGTTACTCCCGGGTCACGGAACCATAACACCGCCGTGCTTACCCGGCGACCCGAACCGTACATACCGCCCATACGACGTGCTGACCAGCACTGACACCCCGGCTTCTGCGGCCGTGGGCGAGCCGGCGACCACCCGCCCCAGGTCCCCAGCCCCTGGTCACCTATCCTGTGTTCCCATGAGGCTGCGCCGCACCCCCCGCCTGGACCGCGCGCAGACGACCGAGCTGGCCGTCGCCGCCGAACGCAACCGCATCGCCCGCGAGATGCACGACATCGTCGCCCACTCCCTGTCGGTCATCGTCATCCAGGCCGACGGTGGACGCCTGGCAGCCGCGACCGACCCCGACGCCGCCGAACGCGCCCTGGTCACCATCGCCGAGACCGGCCGCGCCGCCCTGGCCGACACCCGGCGCATCCTCGGTCTGCTGCGCGGCACCGACGAGGCCGAACGCGCACCGTTACCTCAGTCCGGCGCCGTCGACGAGCTTGTCGCCACCGTGCGTAGCGCCGGGCTCGACGTCGCGCACGTGCAGACCGGCACCCCCCACCTGCTGCCTCCCGGCGTCGGCGCAGCTGTGCACCGCATCGCCCAAGAGTCGCTGACCAACATCCTCAAGCACGGTGGGACCGGCACGCGCGCCCTGGTCAGCGAGGTCTGGCACGAAACCGGGTTCCGCCTCGTCGTGACGAACACCGCCGGTGGCGCCGTCCACGCCCGCGGCTCAAGCCCCGGCCACGGGCTGGTCGGGATGACCGAACGGGCCGAGCTGTTCGGTGGCACCCTCGTCGCCGCCCCGACCGACGACGGCGGGTTCCGGGTCCAGGTCGACCTTCCCTATCCCGACGACGACCAGTGGGAGACCCATGGCTGACCCAACCCCGATCCGGGTGATCCTCGTCGACGACCAACAGCTTGTCCGCGCCGGGCTCACCATGGTCGTCAACGCCCAGGCTGATATGCAGGTGGTCGGCGAGGCAGGCGACGGCGACGCGGCTGTCGCCCTCGTCGCCCGGACCGCTGCCGACGTCGTGCTCATGGACGTGCGGATGCCCCACCGCGACGGTATCGAGGCGACCGCCGCGATCACCGCCGACCCTGACAGTCCCCGGGTCGTCATGCTCACCACCTACGACCTGGACGAGTACCTGCTCGCCGCGATCAAAGCCGGGGCTTCAGGGTTCTTGCTCAAAGACGCACCACCTGACGACCTCGTCGGGGCGATCCGCGCCGTCCACAGCGGCGACGCAGTCATCGCCCCAGCCTCGACCCGCCGGCTCATCGCCCACGTCGCCCAGCTGTCGACGCTGGAAGAAGACCCCGACCGTTTCAAAGAGCTCACCGACCGCGAACGCGAAGTCCTCGTCCACGTCGCCCGGGGCCTGTCCAACGCCGAGATCGCCACGGCCTTGTTCCTCGCCGAGACGACCGTGAAAACCCATATCGGGCGGATCCTGACCAAGCTCGGCGCCCGCGACCGGGTCCAGGCCGTCGTCATCGCCTACGAGAGCGGCCTGGTCCACCCCGGCGTGGTCGGTTGAGCCGTCTTCGCTTGGGTCGGGGCTGGGGCGCCCCCACCAGCCCCGTGCGAGTCCGGCTCACCTTGAGGGTCTCGGCACAACCCGCGGGACTGGCATGGGGACTGCCGGTTCCCCGGGCTTCGGGTTGGGCCTTTGGGACGATGGGGGCTCGACATGGAGGCGTACTTCGGCAGGGTTGGGGTGGGTCTGGGGGACGACTGGGGCGACGACCGCGGGACGACGACACGTGGTGGGGTGGGTGCCTAGCGTGGCGGTATGACCGAGACGACACCAGACGGCAACGATGCGGTACCTGTTCCCCCAGCCACTGCGCTGCCGGCGCAGGACCCAGCCAGCGCTGCCCCAGCCGAGCCCGGCACCGGCCCCGTCCCACCGGACGCAACCACAGCCACCGTCACGACCGAACCAGCCCCAGACGCACGCCCGAGATTGGGTGTGCAGCAGACCCCGGGGATCTGGGCGGACGACGTGCACCGGACGTTCGGGGCGGTGCGGGCGGTGGACGGAGCGTCGTTCACCGCCCGCACGGGGGCGGTGACAGCGCTCATCGGGCCGAACGGGGCCGGCAAGACGACGTTGCTGCTGATCTTGGCCGGGTTGCTCCAGCCGACGTCAGGGGCGGTGAAGATCGCCGGCCACGAGCCTCGGCACGCACGGCACCTCATTGGGTGGATGCCCGACGAGTTCGGGACGTGGGACACCTTGACCCCCACCGAGATCCTCATGACCTTCGCCCGGGCGTACGGGATGACCACGTCCGCGGCGCGCGCACGTGCCGCCGCCCTGCTCGACCAGCTGCACCTGAGCGAGCTGGCCTCGTCGCCCGCGCGGGTGCTGTCGCGGGGGCAGAAGCAGCGGCTGGGGCTGGCCCGGGCACTGGTGCACGACCCTGACGTGCTCCTGCTCGACGAACCGGCCTCTGGGCTGGACCCCCGGGCACGTATCGAGCTGCGTGACACCCTGCGCACCCTGGCCGACCGGGGCACAACGGTGCTGCTGTCGTCACATGTGCTCGCCGAGCTTGAGGACGTGTACGACGAGGCGGTCTTCCTCGACCGGGGCCGCACCGTCGTCCCGGACATGTCGGTGACCCAGGCGACCACGACACGCGGCTGGCGTCTGGCGAGCCTGGACCCAGGGGCGATGCGGACGTTCTTGGACCACGCGGGTATCCCCTGGCAGCAGTCGACGAGCGCCGACGAGGTCATCGTCGCGCTCACCGGCCCGCAGTCCGCCGCGGACCTGCTCAAAGCCGCACTGGCGCACGGGGTGCCGGTGCACACCCTCGCCCCGGTCGCCGGCCGGCTCGAAGAGGCCTACCTGGCCCTGGACCGTGAGGAGTCACGCCGATGAGAACCCCAGCTGCTGTCCGTGGTGTGACGATCGTCGCAGGTATGGAGCTGCGCCAACGTGTGCGTTCGCGGCGGTGGCTCGTCGCCCTCGTCGCGTGGTTCGTCCTCATCGGGGCGTTCGCCCTGCTCATGGTCAGCGCGACAAGGACCGACCCAACGCCCTTCGGGTACGGGTATGGAGACTATGCCTACTGCGGCACAGACCTGCTGGAGTCTGACGACGGAACGACCATCGACGGGTGCCTGCTCCCGGCCCGGGCCGTGTCGGGGTTCACCGTCAGCCCCTCGGTCCCCGCCGGTTGGGAGGTCGACGACGCGTCCGCGGTCTGCGCGGCGAACGCTGACGGTGTCGTGGAGTGCTGGGTCGCGCAGTGGTGGACGAGGAACCGCACTGTGTGCTTCGACGACCGCTCTGCGCCCGTGTGCTTCCGCGACGACACGGCGGTGCCGAACGAAGCCCCCGTACCGCAGCTGAGCTTCACGTGCCCGAACACCGACGACGGCAGCGCCGTGTGCACCGTCCCAGGCGATATGTTCCACGGCGTCGTGCACTCCCCATCGATGACGTGCACCATCCACCCCGACAACACCGGGACGTGCACGTGGGCACCGATCGATGGCTGGACACCCAGCGCAGGTCCGCTCGTGTTCGGGGCTGTGGTGCTCTTCGTCCTGGGTCTGGGCCTGCTGGTCACCCCGGCGCTGACGGCCGGGTCGATCAACGGCGACCGGGCCGCCGGGACCCTGGCCACGCTCCAGGTGACCCCGTTGTCGGCCACCGCGATCGCCCTCGGCAAGCTCTTGGCCGCATGGGGGACGATGCTCGCTTTTGTGCTCGCCGCGAGCCCGTGGCTCGCCGTGGGGGTCGTCATCGGTGGGATCTCTCCGCTGCAGGTGCTCGGGTGCTGCGCCCTGCTCATGCTCGAGCTGGCCGTGATGTGCGCTGTCGGCCTGGGCTGGTCAGCCCTGGTCAACCGCACCAGCGGGTCGAACCTGTTGTCGTACCTCACGGTCGTGACGTTGTCGGTCCTGACGATCGTCTTCTTGGCGCTGCTCACCCCGTTCACCGAACGCGACACCGACGTCGAGGTCTTGCGCCTGCCCGACGACGTCAACGCCCGTTGGGAGGCCGAAAGCTCGGCGTACTACGAGAACCCCGACGCCACGGGACCGCCCCCGGTCCCCGACGGCCCGTGCGTGTGGCACACCGAAACCTGGTATCAGCACCACACCAACGAGGTGTGGTGGATCCTGGCACCCAACCCGTTCGTCATGGTCGCTGACGCGGCTCCCGAACCGCGTGTGGCCAAGACCCACCCGAGGGTGTATGCAGACTGGGGCAACGACCCACTGTTCGCCATCCGCGGCACCATCGCAGAGCTCGCGACGCCCCCCGCGGCACAGGTCGACGAGTGCTACGTCGCAGGAGACAGGACCCCCGTCGTCGACGAACCCACGCGCGTTCGCGTGTGGCCGTGGAGCCTGGCAGCGAACCTGCTGCTCGGAGGCGGGTTCTTCGCGATCGCGGTACGCCGCCTGATGGTCCCCTACCGCAAGCTCCCCAAAGGCACCCGGGTCGCCTGACGACCAAGACAGACGGCAAGACGGTGGGGACGGTTCCTGCTGTCTTGCGGGCAGCGGCTGCGCCGGTTGCCTGCGAGACAGCAGGAACCGTCCCCACCGTCTTGCCGGGGTACCCTTGCCAGATGGCGACTGGGGACTATGTGGCACGACCGTTCGAAGGCCTGCCGGGCGAGCCGGACTGGGTGGCGCTCAAAGAGCTCGTCCCGGCGGCGACGGCGACGGTGCGAACCACCGCTGAGCACGGCGCACGCGACGTGCTCGTCGTCACAGCGCTGCCCTCGCAGTGGCACGCCCTGCACCGCACCGACGGGCAGGTGCTGCTCGCGCTGCAGACCGTCGGCGGTTCCGGTGACGCCAGCCGCGACCTGGCCACAGCCCTGCTCAAGGCCTTGGACGCCAAACCCGGCACGGCTGTGGAGAACATCGGCCTGCCCACCGCCGGTCCGCGCCTGCAAGACACCCTCGACCTGCAGCTGCCGTTCGAGGTCACCGTCCACAGCTCGTTCGAGTTCTGGCTGGACCCCGGCACCGAACGCACCGACGAGATCACCCGGGCCATGGACGACGCCAGCAGCGGCATCGTCGACACCACCCGCCTGACCTGCGTCGACGCCGCCTACTGGACCCGTATCGGCGCCAAGGAGTTCCTGCGCTGGGCCCAGTGCGCTGATGAGCAGGTCGTCCTGGACGCCCTGGCCCGCCTGCACGGTGCCCGGACCTCAGCGGTCGACGACGGTCGCTTCCTCGGCTACTTCCGCTCGTGTGGCCTCGTCGTGCCCGTGTGGGAGCTGGCCCGCGGCACCGAAGCCGACGACGTCGAACCCGCCCTTGCCACGTTCGCCCCCCGCTTCGCCGCCGCCCTCGCCGACACCTCCCCCCTGGACGCCAACGCCCGCCGCGCCCGCGCCGGCCTCGTCGCCCGCCAGGTCACCCTGCGCTGACTGCTCAGCTCGACTCCACCTGGACCCGACAGGTCAGGCCGAGCCCTCGTCCATCTGCGCGAGCACAGCCCGGCCCTCGTCGGTGAGCGTGTACCGCTGCTTGCTGGATCTGGGCTTGTCGGGGATCGTCCGAGCCAGGAGGCCTGCCTCGACAAGCGGAAGGATTCGCCGCACGAAGTTGGTCGGAGATTGGGACACCCCCGCTGCATCCAGGAGGTCTGCGCTGCGCACTGGACCCTGGCCCGCGGCTCGCAGGAGTGGCACAGCCGACTTCGGCACTTCTACACCCTCTTCGGACACTTCTACACCCAGGCCAGGTACTTCTACACCTCCCTCGGACACTTCCACACCCAGCTTGGACACTTCGACACCCAGCACTTCTACACCCAGGCCAGGTACTTCACTTCCCCCGGGCACTTCTACACCCGACTTGGACACTTCTACACCTGACGGGCCCAAGTCGGGTTCCTGGGCGCCGTGCTGCCACGCGGGGACGAAGAAGCGGGGGTCGTGGTTGGGGATGTGGATGGTGATGCGCAGGCGCTCGACGCTCTCGTCGAACTCCGCCTCCGGCAGGCCGGCGTCGGTGAGGGCCTGGAGCACGGCTGGGATGCCGGTCCCCCATGCTTCGACCACTCCCGTCTCCTTGAAGACCCGAGCCAGCACAGGGTTGCGCAGGGACGACTCGCCACGTGTCATCTTCTCGACGGTCATGCCCGGGACCAGGCCTCCTGGGCTTTCGATCCAGATCTTCTCGTCCTCGAAGGCCACCTTGATCGGTGTGCCGTGGTTGCGATAGCTGGAGTGCACGAGAGCGTTGACGACGAGTTCCTTCAGCGGCTCCATCGGGATGGACCAACGTCCTCCCGGCGTCGACGCTCACCACGGAAGTCGGCGGACAAGAACGCGTTCGTCCTGAAGAACCCCATGACCTTGTCGGCAGCCGCAAGGACCGGTCCGTCTCGCCCGCCAGGTCACCCTGCGCTGACCAGCATGTCTGTCCAGAAGTGATCGTTTGCGAGAACTTCGGAGCAGAAACTCTCGTCATCGCCCCGATGACGAGAACTTCCGGACGTCAGGTCTCGCCGACGAGCACGCGCAGCACCGCTGGACACATGAAGCGGCGCCGGTGCCTGCCGGAGTCCACCGGCGCGAGGATGCCAAGCCCAACGAGCTGCTCGACGAGGTTGTTGGCCCGGGCGTACGACAGGTCGAGGGCGCGTTCGACCGTCTTGACCGTGAAGGAGGGGTGACCCACGGCGTAGTCGACCAGAGCGTGCGCTGTGTCGGCGCGCAGGGGCGAGCTGCGGATCTGTTCGTGCAGCTGAGCCTGGAGGTCGACCAACGCGAGCATCTGCGAGCGGGTGCTGACGGCCGACGCCTCCAACCCGGCGGCGAAGAACCGGACGAACGAGTCCCAGTCACCATCGGTGCTCACGGCGAACAAGCGGTCGTAGTACTCCTCGCGCCGCGCCTCGAACCACGGCGAGACGGTGAGGGTAGGTTCGCCAAGGACGTCAAGCTTGAGCAGGTGCACCACGACGAGCAGCCGTCCGATACGACCGTTGCCGTCGCCGAAAGGGTGCAGGGTCTCGAACTGGTAGTGCGAGAGCGCCGCAGCGACGACAGGGTCGATCTGGTCCGTGTGTGACGCGCTCATCCAGTCGAGCAGGTCTCGCAACCGGGCGCTGAGGTCCAGCCCTCCCGGCGACGGGACGAACCGGGCAGCGTGGACCAGCAGGTCGTCAGCCGCTGCTTCTGGACGACGGCCGACAACCACCTGGCCCTGGCGCACGCCTGTGGCAGATGCCTGGCTGCGGGTGCCCAGCACGAGAGTGCGCTGCAGCTCACTGAGCAGACCAACCGTCAGACCGTGCCCAGCCTCGATCCAAGTGAACGCCTGGTCGGCCATCACCACATAGTTGAGCACCTCACGCAGGTCGCTGTTCTCCGGACGTTCCTCGTCCGCGGTGAGCACCTTGGCCAGTGGCGCGTAGGTCCCTTCGAGGGCAGAGGTGCTCTGCGCCTCTGTGCGCAGTGACGGTTGCCGCAGCAGTCTCGGGTTGGGCAGGCGTCGGGCAGTGCTGTCCAACGCCGCCAGCGCAGCACGGGCGTTCGCCACCGCACGATAGGTACCCGGTGCCAACTCTGGCGACGAGTCCGACAGGGGGTCGGGGACGAACGCACAGTGGCGCCACTCGCCACGTACCGGGTCGGTGCCGAAGACTGGGACGAGCGAGCCGGGGCTTCGCACGCTGAAGAGTGTCAGGTCCATCCTCACACTCTAGACCCACTTGATCCTCAATCATGTGTTCACGATAGCTCCGTCTCGACTTCCTTGGAAGCCCGATGACGAACTCGACGCATATGCCCTGGTAACTGCCGC
>WRCL01000012.1 GCA_009783975.1 Micrococcales bacterium | reverse complement strand
CCTCGTCCAAGGTCACCTGCAGCAGCGTGCGGTTGGCCGGGTCCATCGTCGTGTCCCACAGCTCGGTGTAGTCCATCTCGCCCAGACCTTTGTACCGCTGGATCCCGCCTTCTTTGGGCAGGCGCCGGCCGTTGGCCTGCCCGTCGGCGACGACGACGTCACGTTCACGGTCGGAGTACACGTAGTCGTGGGCGGTGTTCGACCACTTGATCCGGTACAGCGGCGGCTGGGCCATGTACACGTGCCCGCCGGTGATGAGCTCAGGCATGTACCGGAACAGCAATGTCAACAGCAACGTGCGGATGTGCTGGCCGTCGACGTCGGCGTCGGCCATGAGCACGATCTTGTGGTACCGCAGCCGTGAGATGTCGAAGTCTTCGCCGATCCCGGTGCCGAACGCGGTGATGAGCGCTTCGACCTCTTTGTTCCCCAGGGCGCGGTCGAGACGGGCGCGTTCGACGTTGAGGATCTTGCCGCGGATCGGCAAGATCGCCTGGCGGTGCGGGTCACGTCCGCGCACCGCCGACCCGCCGGCTGAGTCGCCCTCGACGATGAAGACCTCGCACTCTTCGGGGTTGTTCGACTGGCAGTCCTTGAGCTTGCCGGGCATACCGCCGGACTCGAGCAGGCCTTTGCGCCGGGCACCTTCTCGGGCCTTGCGGGCAGCCATCCGCGCGACCGACGCCTGGATGGCCTTGCGGATGACGTCCTTGGCCTCGGTAGGGTGGGCGTCGAGCCAGTCCCCGAGGCGTTCGTTGACGACTTTTTGCACGAACGTCTTCGCTTCGGTGTTGCCGAGCTTGGCCTTCGTCTGCCCTTCGAACTGCGGTTCGCCGAGCTTGACGGAGACAACAGCGGTCAGACCCTCGCGCACATCGTCGCCGGTGAGGTTCGCGTCTTTTTCCTTGAGCAGGTTCTTCTCGCGTGCGTACCGGTTGACCAGGGCAGTCATCGCCGCCCGGAACCCTTCTTCGTGGGTGCCGCCGTCGGTGGTCGAGATCGTGTTCGCGTAGGTGTGCACCGACTCGGCGTACGACCCGGTCCACTGCATCGCGACCTCGACGCTCATCTGCCGGTCGGCGTCCTCAGCCTCGAAGTCGATGACCTCGGGGTGCACCGGTTCGTACTTCTTCGTCCGGTTCAGGTGCTGGACGTAGTCGATGAGCCCGCCAGAGTACTGATAGCTCACGGTGCGCGGGGCGTTGGGGGTCGTGCTCGTCTCTGCGACCTCGTCACCGGTGCCCAGGTGCTCGGGCCGTTCGTCAGTGAGGGTGATGCGCAGGCCCTTGTTGAGGAACGCCATCTGCTGGAACCGGGTGCGCAAGGTCTCGAAGTCGTAGTCGGTGGTCTCGAAGACCTCCGGGTCGGCCCAGAACGTGATCGTCGTGCTCGTCAGCTCGGCCGGCTCTCCTTTCGCCAGCGGGGCTGTGGGCGCGCCGCGGACGTAGTCCTGGCGCCACACGTGACCCTGGCGCGCGACCTTGGCCTCCAGGCGCGCGGACAAGGCGTTGACGACCGACACACCCACCCCGTGCAGACCCCCCGAGAAGGCGTACCCGTCGCCGCCGAACTTGCCCCCGGCGTGCAGGACGGTCAGGACGACCTCGACCGCGGGCTTGCCCTGCGACTTGACGATATCCACAGGGATCCCGCGACCGTCGTCGAAAACCCGTACACCGCCGTCGGCCAGCAGTGTGACCTCGATATTTGCCGCGTACCCCGCGAGGGCCTCGTCCACAGAGTTGTCCACAACCTCGTAGACGAGGTGGTGCAGCCCACGTTCACCGGTCGACCCGATGTACATCCCGGGTCGTTTGCGCACCGCCTCAAGGCCTTCGAGCACGGTGATGTCGCTCGCGTCGTACGTTGCCGTCGGGGCCGGCATCTCATCAGCCACTGGTCGTAGCTCTCCTCAGGTGTCGCTCATCACCTCGCGACAACCTGAGAACGGGCAGAGCCCGCCTGCCGAGGCTTCGGTTGGCGGATCACTCCACGGCGCTCACGTTCGCGCGATCTGGCCGTCGCGGACGTGCCGAGACGACAGTCGTAGTCTACCTGCCAGCGGCCCGTTCACCTGCCGTCAGCGAGGTGGTGTTCACATGCTGTCCCGCCGTCGTCGCACCTGTGGTCCACACCGCCGCCCCTGGTGCCCCGCAGGACCGTGACCAGGGCTCTCGTCGTGCGCAGCCGCCGCCCGACCCCGCCACAACCCGGCGTCATCGTCCACACCCCGGAACACCGGGTCCCGGGACACGGACCTGCGGCGCTTCGCACGTTCGCGAGGATGCCCTGGGGGCAGCTTGGCGCCACGGGCGTCAAGAACGCCAGCGGCGAAGGCCGCCCGTCAGCCGAGGTGACACCTCGTCATGGTTCGGTCATCTCGGTCGCCTCAAACCGGAGCTTGACTTCTGCCTTCACCATCCCGCGACTCCCCTGGCACGCCTGGTGCGCATCAAGGACCGTGATCTCGCCAACCCCGGGAATCGTGTGCGACTCGCCCACCGCCAGCCGGGTCACGCCCTGGTCGGCGTAAATGCCGAGGTTTGCCCAGAGCCGCCCGTCGTCCTCCTGCACCCCATATTGCGTCATGCCCACCACCGGGTAGTGTTCGATGGCCTCGCCGGGGGGAACGTCAGGGAGCCGAAGCAGGCGCCCTGTATCAGCCATGTGACCGTTGTCCCCCCGTCGGACCACCCGCCACCGCCACCCAGCCTCACGCGCGACAGATCCGCGTCCGGTTCCTGGCTCGAGCCGCCCTCGCCGGCTGTGCATCCGAGCAACAGGCCCACGAGCACAACCCCGACACGCCGCCTCATGGTCGTGGCACCTCTCGCCGGTCGAGCCGGACCGTCGGCCGCCTCGGGACGAGCGGCGCGAGACGATACCTCGTCATGTTTCGGGCGCTTCGCTCGGTTTCGTCGGCTCGAACCGGATCCGCGCCTCTGCCTTCACCAGTCCGCGCCGCCCCTGGCACGCGGGATGAGCATCGAGAACCCAGATGGTGCCGACCCCGGGAATCGTGTGCGCCTCGCCCACCGCTAGCCGGGTCGCCTCCTGTCCGTAGTAGATGCCGAGGTTCACCCAGAGCTGCCCGCCGTCCTCCCGCACCCCAGCCAGCCTCATGCTCACCACCACGTCATCGTCGATCGGCTCGCTGGGCGGAACGTCGACGAGCCAGAGCTGGGCGCCCTGTATCAGCCACGTCTCCTTCACCGCCCCGGACCAGTTGCCACCGTCGAACCGCATCACGCACGACGGATCACCGTCCGGTGCGCTGGCCGAGCATCCAACCAGGAGCCCCAGGAGCAGAACCCCAAGACAGCGCCTCATGCTGGTGACTCTTCTCGCCGGTCAAGCCGGAGAAGGGCGCTGGACCGTCGGCCGCCTCCCGGGCGACCTTCGACCCGGACCGCGTCGAGCACCGCGAGCCGGCCCTGGTCACCAACGTCGGTATGCTCACCAACGTTGATCGTGAACAGCGGGTCTGGTTCGTAGCCGACCTCGCAGATTGTCGGATCCGGGCCAACCGAGACAGTCACGGCGAGCCGATCGCCCATGTCACGGACCCCGCGCAGGACGATCTGCGCACCGTCCTTCCGGCGCTGGGTCCCCTGGAGAATCCAGAACGGTTCGCTCATAACCCACCCACATTAACCTGATAGAAGACGTTGTCAAAGTCTCCGGCTGGAACGCGGACGAGATTACCGCGGTCGGCACCGTTGCCGGGTCCGTGCGGGTTCCTGACCCAGACACTGCCATCGGGATCGACCCGCTCGACGCTGTAGGCGTGAAGCGCGAGGAGCGGAAGCGAATCCACCGTCGTCGTGTTGCCGTCGGCCAGTTCGACCGTGGCGTTGCGGAGCATGTAATCATCGCCTTCCTTCCCCCGCGTCCAGGCTGCAACGGGGTTGTCGGCGGCCATCTGGGCTCGCATGACGTCCGTCAGGGTCTCGAAAGGGCGAACCCCGATCAGGCTTGGCGGGATGCCGGACACCCCAGGCTGATCGCTCGCTTGCCGTCGATGGCGTGGAGCGCCCAGTCGGGATATCCGCCGTCGGTGAGGTCCCCAAAGCCGATCGCCTGCCCGACCGCGGCCTCGTACAGGCTGACCACGCTGGGCGACCCCCGGTTCGCCCCATGGCTGTAGACCCGGTCGACGAAGTAGTCTTTCGGGGCGCCGTCGATGTACAGCGTCACCCAGTACCCCTGGCCCCGTTCGTCCCACCGGACGTTGCGCTGCATTGTGGCGCGCCCCTCTGCCGTGCCCATCTGTGCCATGAGCGCGGCGAGGAGGTAGCAGTCCCCGATGTCACCCTGGGCCACCCTCGTTGGGTCCCAGCTCTCGTTCGCCAGAACCTCCGGGCCAACCGGCCGGTCCGGGACTTCCCCGCCGAATATCTCGAGCACCGGGATCATCCACGGCGGCACCGGACCCAACCCGACGACGGCGAGAAGGGCGTTGGCGGCCTGGGTCGCCGCCTCGTGCGCCCCGTCGAGCACTTGGTCCAGCTGGTCGCGAGCATCGCTGACCTCCCGGCGGGCGTGCTGTATGGCAGTCCAGTCCCAGTTGTTCATCACGCGGATCCCGAGCGCGCCCGTGATGGTGCTCCACAGCGCCCGCTCGGCGGCGTCCAGCGCACCCTGCGCGGCCGACTCCTGCTGCCGCGCTGTCGTCAGGGTCTGCGCGAAAGCCGCGAGAACGTCCCCGCCCTGTGACAATTGCCCAGACGCGTCGTCCAGCTGGCCGGTTACATTGCCGCGTTTGCGGCGATAGACCGATGCCGCCGACCCCTCCCACCCGTCGAGCGCCGCCGCGCCCAGATCAGCCGCCGCCCTATGGCACTCGCGGCTGCGGTCCTTCCAGACGTCGGAGGTCATGGTGATCGTCGAAGGCGTTCCTTTGATGCTCATATCCGGGACCACCCGGCCACGAGCAAGATCTCTTCCACCGCTGACAGCTCGGCGTCGGCGAGGTACTCCGCAGCGGTTCGCAAACCGGACTCGAGCCTCTCGAGGTCGCTTGCCGCATGGCCGAGGCTGTTGTCGAGCGTCGCGATGAACTGGTCGACCGCCCACACGAGCACGCCGTACCCGTAGGTGTGACCGCCGGTGTAGCTGTATCGCCCGATAGGCTTGATGTCGTTGCGCTCTAGCCGCCGCGCCGCCGCGACCATGGCGTCTGGATCCACCGTGAGTGTCATGCGCCTCCCCCTTCCCGACCGATAGGGCGATGTTATCACGGCCGCGTTGGGACAGGTCACGTCCGTAGCGCGTCGGCGACGTCGAGGCGGGCGGCGGCAACAGCGGGGGCGATCGCACCAAGGACGCTTGTGGCGACGGCTACGAGCGTGCCGTTGAGCACAGCGCGCCACGGGACGGTCAGGGGGTCGGCGATGAAGGCGGCCGGGGTGAGGCGCGGTGCGACGCCATAGATCGTCACAAGCACCGTCGCGACCGCCACGGCAGCGACGAATGCCGCGACCAACACCTGCCCGACGAGCACCTGGGCGAACACGTCGACGCGCCGGGCACCCACAGCCCGGCGGACGACGAGCTCACGTGCCCGTTCGCTCAGCGACGCCAGACCGATGTTCAAGATGCCGATCCCTGCCACGACGAGCGCGACGACCGCGGTGACGAGGAACGCGCGCTGCGCAACCTGGATCGAACCCCTGGCTTCGGGCACGGTGTCGATGCGCTGCACGTGGTCACCAGGGGTGAGCCCTGCGAGGGTCGCGGCGTCGACGACGGTCTGCTTGACGGCGTCGGCAGCGTGCGTCCCGGCGGTGACCTGCACTGTGGCCACACCCGCCGACAGCTGGTCCGGCCACAGGCGGGCAGCGTCGCCGAGCTGTCCATACACCCGTGGCTCAGCCGCGGCATCAGCGACGATCCCTGTGACGACCGCTGGCCTGGGGTTGTCCGTCGCCCCCAGCGGGACGGTCGCCGGGATGGTGCTCACCGCCAGCACCTGGGCTGCGGCCTCGTTGAGCACGACCCCTGGTGCGCCGCTGGCCCCAGGACCGACCCATGCCCCTGCGACGAGCGGACGCCGGTAGACCGCGTCGAGGTCACCGATGAGCCATGTCGAGTCGAGCTGGACGAGGGTGCCACCCGGCCTCGTCGTGGAGATCATCGACTCGACGACGAGCAGGACCGCTGCGTGCTGCGGTCCGATCCGCGCGACGACGCCGTCCATGACATCACCGAGCGCTGCGGTGTCATCGGGCCCCATCTCGACGAGCACGGCAAAGGTCGCCTCGCGTCCGCGCAGCTGTTCGTGCGACGCCACGACATACCCTGTGGCGAGCTGGTCAGCGGCCGATACCCCGACAACAGCAAGCACCCCGACGAGCATGCTCAGCCCGGTCAAGAACGTGCGCAGGCGGCGGGCCCGCAGGTCACGCAGCCCACAGCGAAGGGTCCGGATCATCGCGGCTCCCACGCCTGCAGGACGCCTGCTGCCAGCTCGAGCACCTCGTCGGTCCTCGCGGCGAGCGCGTGGTCGTGGGTCACGACAACAGCGGCCGCCCCTGCGTGCGCCACGGCAGCAAGCAGGTGCCCCATCACCTCGTCGCCAGTCTCGACGTCCAGGGCACCAGTGGGTTCGTCGGCCAGGACGAGCACCGGCCCGCGGACCAACGCCCGTGCGACCGCGACGCGTTGCTGCTCACCACCAGACAGCTGCGCGGGCCGGCGCCGTTCGAACCCGGCAAGGCCTACTGCGTCGAGCTGTGCGCCGGCCGTCTGCCGGGCGGTGCGGCGACGCACCGCCGTGCCGTAGTCAAGCGGGAGCATGACGTTGTCGAGCACCGTCAGGTGCGCCACGAGCGAGTAGTCCTGGAAGACGAACCCGATATGGGCGTTGCGCCACCGGGCAGCGGCCGCGTCGCAGATGTCCGTCGTGTCACGCCCGGCGACCCACAGCCTCCCGGCGCTGGGGCGCCGCAGAAGGCCCAAGGTCGCCAGCAGGGTCGTCTTGCCGCACCCCGACCGTCCGACGACCGCAGTCGAGCGCCCCGGCCGCACGACAAGGTCCAACCCACGGCCAAGGACCAACGGCTCGCGCCCCGGCAGGGCAACCTCGACGCCCAGACCGTCGGCGCGCAGCACGTGCGCGCCGTCACCGCTCACCGATCCCCGTCCAGACCAGGTGCGTACGCCAGCACCTGGTCACCTTCAACCAGCCCGTCGACGATCTCGATCCGGTGGCCATCAGTGATCCCCAGCCTCACCTGCACCCGCTCACGGCCGGCCTTGGTCACCCGGGTCACCATCCCGGTGTCGACAACGCCTGCGACCGCCTCGACCGGCAGCACCAACACGTCGCTCACCGTTGCCGTCTGCACACCCACCTTGGCCGGCAGCCCGGCGACAACCTGCGCAGACGCGGGCAACAGGCACACGAACCCCACCACTGGCGCCGACCCGTCGAGCCGCTGGTCTGCTGGGTCCGGGGCAACAGACATCAGGTCGCAGGTCAGCCCCGCTGGACCGCCGGTGACGATCGTCGTCCCCGTCGTCGGCACCGAGTACATCCTGTAGGCCTGCTCGACGGGCACCGACATCATGATCGCGAACCCCGGATATGTGACGCTGGCTACCGGCAGGTCAGCCGGGACACGCGACCCCGTCGGCACCAACCATGTGAGCACACCATCAGTGGCAGCGATGACCTCGGCGCCGCCGACATGCGCAACAACCTGACCAGCAGCGACGACGGTGCCGTTCCCGGCGTGCGTGGCCAAGACTCCGTCCGCCCCTGCCCGAAGAACGTACGTTGGTTGGGCCATTGTCTGGCCGAACAGCACCACCACCGCCGTGAGGTCGGCGCGAACCACCGTGACCACCGCCGGTGCAGCGGCCGACGGTCCTGTCGTGCCATCTGTTGCCCCGCCAGTGCATGACGACAGAACACACCCCACCACCACGAGGCCCAGGCACCTGACTGCCCTGTTCACCATGTCAGCATGTACCCACAGTTCACTTGCTGGTCGTAGGCGATCCCGGAGGGGTCGCCCAGCCGGGCCTGCTCGATCACTTCGTGCACATACGGCTGCATCGACACCGGGTCGTAGGAGTTGCGGAACTCTGGGCGCTCGGTGACCGACGCGTACATGTCGAGAGAGTGTGCCGCCGCCTCTGGGTCTGTCTCGAGGTCGTGGAGGTACTTGTCGCCCCAGGCACAGTTCCAGACCATCATCGCGTTCACCGCGCCGTACCCGACCGAGTAGTTCATGTTGGCCTGGAGGCTGGGGTCTTTGTCTGGCGGGTCGTAGCCGTCAGGCTACTCGAGCTCGGCGACCACCTTGGCGAACTCCGCCTGCGCCCCATCCATCTCGTAGAACGAGTCGCCGTGGTCGTCACCGGCCGGCGAGCACGCGGTGACGGACAGGCACACAAGCGTCATGACGACCACCTGGTACGCGGTGGTCTTCGGCTTGAGCTTGGGTCTGGCCATCTTCTACCCCTGTTCCACGCGACAGCGAACCCGCTGCGTCATGCCATGATTCGCGCGGGTGTGAGCACCGTAGTTGTCGGTCTTGTCACATGTCAGCCTTGTGCTGTCAGGCGGTGCGGACGCGCGCCTTGTTGGTGCGCACCCTCGGCGTTTGTGCCTCAGCCCCAGGTGTCGCGGGGACCGCGGCCGGGGACGCGCAACCGGCCGCGGCCGAACCCGGGACCGCCGGGGCCAAGGACGCGGACCTCGACGACGACACCGGGACCGAGCTCGTCGTCGCAGCGGGCGACCAAGGCGGCGGTCATCAGGCTCAGCTCGGTCTTCCAGGCGGTGGACGAGGCGCGGACGGTGAGCAGGCCAGCCTCCAGGCTCACCATCTCGCAGTGGTCGGCGACCTGGTCGCCGACGACCTGCGCCCACCTGCCAGCCAACGTCCCGGCGGTGAGGTCGGCTTGCCAGCCCATGTCGGCGACAAGGGCTTTGGCTGTGACCCCGACGAGCTGGGGGTCACGCGCGTCAGGTCCTGCGGCCCCGGCGCGGGTCTGCGCGGCCGGGCCCGGGGCACCTGGCCGCAGCCCTTTGGCGCGGGCGGCGCGACGGGCACGGGCCAGCGCTGTGCGGGCGACCTGCTCGGGGGCGGTCCTGCGCTCGTCAGACGGGTGGGGTTCGCCGGCCTGCGGGCGGTCTGCGGGGCGGTCACCAGACACGGTTGACCTCACCGTCCATGACGTCGAACCTCGCCCCGGTGAGGGCCTCGGGCACGTCTTGGGGCACGGCTGCGGTGACGATCACCTGCCCGGCGTCGGCGACCAGGCCCGCGAGGCGGTCACGGCGCCGCGCGTCAAGCTCGGCGAACACGTCGTCGAGCAGCAGCACCGGTTCGGTGTCGTCGCCGGTGGTCAACGGGTCCTCTGCGAGCAGCCGCCATGACGCCAGGCGCAACGCCAGGGCCAACGACCACGACTCGCCGTGGCTCGCGTAACCCTTGGCCGGGAGGCCTGCAAGGCCCAACACCACGTCGTCGCGGTGCGGGCCGACGAGGCTCACCCCGCGTTCGACCTCTTTGCTGCGCAACGCAGCCATGGCCGCGAGCAGCTGGGCTTCGACCAGGCCGACATCATCGTCGTCGGACGGGGCTGGTCCATCAGCTGTGACATCGATCGACGACCGGTAGGTGACCTGCACGTCCGCGCGACCCGCGCTCACCTGTTCGTAGGCGGAGACAACATGCGGCCGCAACGCGGCGACCAGGTCCCGTCGCGCGACGACGATCTGCGCGCCGACCTGCGCAGCCTTGGCGTCCCACACGTCCAGGGTGCGCAGGTCGCCGCCGCCGGCCTGCCCGCGGCGGGCCGCCCCGGCGGACTTCAGCAGCGCTGAGCGTTGGCGCAGCACCCGTTCGAGATCTGACAGCACCCCTGCCAGGCGCGGGGTCCGCTGGACGAGCAGCTGGTCGCAGAACCGTCGCCGCCCGTCAGGGTCACCTTTGACCAGGGCGAGGTCTTCTGGGGCGAACAGCACCTGTCGCAGCAGCCCGACAACCTCCCGGGCGCGCACCGGCGACCCACGGTTGATCCGGGCGCGGTTCGCCTTGCCCGGTGTGATCTCGACCTCAAGGGTCGCGACCCGTTCGCCTTTGGCGACCTGCGCCCGCACAACAGCCCGCCGCGCGCCGTCGCGGACCAGCGGTGCGTCTGAGCCGACGCGGTGCGACCCGAGCGTCGCGAGGTACCCCACGGCTTCGACGAGGTTGGTCTTGCCCTGCCCGTTGGGACCGACCAGCGCGTTGACGCCCGGTTCGAATGTGACGTCGACCTGCTCATAGCTGCGGAAGTCCACGAGGTAGACCTGGGCGACATGCACCTGCCTAGGCTATCTGCCCACGACAGCGCCGGGTGCGTCAGCCGGCGAAGCGGATCGGGACCAACAAGTACCGGTAGTCGGTCACAGCCTCACCGTCGGCCTCGGGCTGGCCGGTGAACTCCACAGGTTTGGTCGGGTGGGTGAACGCGAGGCGGACGAACGTGGTGTCGATCGCGCCGAGCCCGTCGAGCAGGTAGCCGGGGTTGAACGCCACGGAGATGTCGTCACCGACGAGGGTCGCCTCGATGACCTCCGAGGCCTGCGCGTCGTCACCTTGTCCGGCGTCGAGCTGGACCTGCCCCTCGCAGAACGACAACCGCACGGGGGTGTTGCGTTCGGCGACCAGCGCCACGCGTTTGGTCGCGTCGACAAGGCTCTGGCGTTCGACGACCGCGTGGATCGACACCTCGTCGGGGAACAGCCGGCGCACCTCGGGGTAGTCGCCGTCGACGAGCAGGCTCGTCGTGCGGCGCCCACCGACCTCGAACCCGATGAGGTCGACCCCACCTGATTCTGACAGTGCGACGGTGACGTCCCCGCCAGAACCCAGGGTTTTTGCCACGTCGGTGAGGGTCCGGGCACGGACGAGCGCGACCTGGGACACCGACGGCGAGACCGGGCGCCACACAAGCTCGCGCAACGCCAACCGGTACCGGTCAGTGGCGAGCAACGTGAGCCTTTCGCCGTCCATCTCCACCCGCACCCCGGTGAGCAGCGGCAACGTGTCGTCACGGGACGCGGCGATCGTCACCTGCGCGACGGCGTGCGTGAGCACGGCTCCGTCGACGGTCCCGGTCGGGCCGGGCATCGCCGGCAGGTTCGGGTACTCCTCGACTGGCATCGTCAACAGCGAGAACCGGCTCGTGCCGCAGGTCAAGGTCACTTTCGTCCCGTCGGTCACCAGGTCGACGGGCTGGTCGGGCAACGACCGGCAGATCTCTGCCAGGAGCCGGCCTGAGACGAGGACGACACCTGGGTCACCAACCTCGGCCGCGACGCTCGCGCGGGCCGAGACCTCGTAGTCAAAGCTCGACAGGTGCAACGACCCGTCAGCTTCGGCTTCCAGCCGCACCCCGGCAAGCACAGGGACCGGCGGCCGGGTCGGCAGGCTCCGTGCTGTCCACGTCACCGCGTCAGCCAGGACGTCACGCTCTACCCGGAACTTCATACCACACCTCTCATTGGTCACAGTCTGGGGCGAACACTACGCGACTGTGCGGTTCGACCGGAACATATGGGCGTACGGCCGCCAGACCGCTGGGCGTCACGACGGTGTGTGGGCTTCTTCATCGTGATCTGGTTCCGTCGTCGTCGTCGGGTCTGTGGATCATGTGGACAGCTGACGTTGGTGCACGTCAGGGCGTCGCCGGCCCTGTGGACAGAACGTGGTTGGCGCGGTGGACGCAGCGGCGCGGCAGTGGACGAAACGGACGAATACCACAACTGTCCACCGCTGACCCGGTGTTGTTCCACACCTGGGGCGTTGTCGTCCACCGCTGTCCACAGCTTTGTCCACATGTGTGGGCAGCCGTGGTTCATCCGCGGCTCGTCTGCTTGATGCGGTTCGTCAGCTCGGTGACCTGGTTGTAGGTCGAGCGTTTCTCGGCCATCTGCGACTGGATCTTGCGGTACGCGTGCAGGACGGTCGTGTGGTCGCGTCCGCCGAACGCCTTGCCGATGTTCGGCAGCGACAGGTCGGTCAGCTCGCGGCACAGGTACATCGCGATCTGCCGTGCGGTGACCAGGGTGCGCGAACGTGAGGTCCCGCACAGGTCGTCGATGTTCAGCCCGAAGTACGAGGCGGTCTGCCCGATGACCGTCGTGGGTGTGATGACGGTCTCGTCGTCGGTGATGAGGTCGCGCAGCACCCGTTCGGCCAGGAAGCGGTCGACCTGCTGACGGTTGAGGTTCGCGAACGCGGTGACGCGGATGAGCGCCCCTTCGAGCTCGCGGATGTTCGACGAGATCCGGCTCGCGATGTAGCTGAGCACCTCGTCGGGAGCGTCGAGGTCTTCGGCCGCCGCCTTCTTGCGCAAGATCGCGATACGTGTCTCCAGGTCAGGGGGCTGCACATCGGTGAGCAGCCCCATCTCGAACCGTGAGCGCATCCGGTCCTCGAAGCCGTTGAGGCGTTTGGGCGGGACGTCGGAGGTGAGCACGACCTGCTTGTTCGTGTTGTGCAGGGCGTTGAACGTGTGGAAGAACTCCTCCATCGTCTGCTCTTTGCCCTGCAAGAACTGGATGTCGTCGACGAGAAGGATGTCGGTGTCGCGGTAACGGCGCTGGAACGCCCCGGCCTTGCCCTCGGAGATCGAGTTGATGAAGTCGTTGGTGAACTCCTCAGAGTTCACGTAGCGCACGGCGATCCCCGGGTACAGGTGCTGGGCGTAGTGGCCGATCGCGTGCAACAGGTGCGTCTTGCCCAGACCTGAGCCGCCGTAGATGAACAGCGGGTTGTAGGCGTTGGCCGGGGCCTCGGCGACGGCGACGGCCGCGGCGTAGGCGAACCGGTTGGACGCGCCGATGACGAACGTGTCGAACTGGTACTTCGGGTGCAGCCGGGTCGGTTCGACCGGGCCGGACCGGTCGGCGTCGCCGGTGACGACCAACGGCACCGGGTGCCTCGCGGTGTCCGGCGGCGGCTCGGGGTCACCAGGCGCCTCGGCCGCCGGGGTCTCGGCAAGGGTCGGGTCGACGGTGACAGCGATACGGGCCTCGTGCCCCAACGTCACCGACAACGCTGCGACGACCGCGTCACGTATCCGTGTCTCGACGACGTCCTTGGTGAAATCATTGCCGACAGCCACGAGCATCGTCTGCTCCACGACTCCCAAAGGCTGGGCCAGGCGGACGAAGGCCAGGTCACGCGCCGTGATGTTCGGGTCGTCCGCCAGCCGCTGGGTGGTCTGCTGCCAGGCGTCAGCGATGTCGGTGTACGGCACTGGTCCCTCGATTCGGTGACGCTGGGTCGTCCACACAGTTGTCCACATCTGTGCGTCGCCCGGAACACGGGGCTGACCTCGACAGACACCGGGTCGTTGCGGTGGTCTGGCTGAGCTGTCCACAGCGAAGACGACAGCGAGGCCCCGGTGGTGAGGTACCGGCGATCGTAGTGCGCCCAGGCAGGAAAAACCTACTGGTCGATGGTCCCATGTGTGCAGGACCACCGGCGGTGACCGCTGGTGTATTTGACCCTCCCCGGCGTGTCGCGTAGCGTTGGGCAGCCTGAGTTTGCGAACAGCTGTCGGCGCGCCAAGTCGCCGCACCCAGCCGGCCCGTGATGGTCTGTTGGGTGTCCGGGTTCGTTGCGAAGGTGTCCAGACCGTGGTTGCGCTGGTGCGCGGCCCTTCGTCGATGGAGTAGCCGTGACCAAGCGCACGTTCCAGCCCAACACCCGCCGCCGGGCCAAGACCCACGGCTTCCGCCTGCGGATGCGCACCCGCGCGGGGCGCGCCATCCTCGCGGCACGGCGCCGCAAGGGCCGCGAAGAGCTCTCTGCCTGACCGGCCGGGTGCTTCCCTCGAGGCACCGGATGCGCCGGTCGCCGGACTTTGCCGCGACCGTGCGTGACGGTGCACGTTCTGGTCGGGAGACGCTGGTGGT
>WRCL01000011.1 GCA_009783975.1 Micrococcales bacterium | reverse complement strand
CGCGTCGTCGGCAGGCCGACGTCTGCGACGAGCAGACGGCACAGACCGTCGCGGTGCGACGAGGCAGCGCGGCGCTCGTCGGCAAGCACGCGCAACGCAACAGTCCCGCCGTCGTCGACCAGCGCGGGGTACCCGCGCACAGGCCCTACCGGGGTGTCGACGCTCACCTGCGCTGGTAGCGGCCCGTCCAGACGCGGCCACGACGTCAGCCCGGTCTGCTCCAGCCCGGCGCCAGGACCAGGGCCCGCCGGGCCGGGCCGGTCCGTCACGCGGGGACGGGCCATGGCGGCTGGTGACGCCTCGTCCACCGCGGTGCGCACGGCGGCACGCACAGCCTGGGACACAGCGTCTTGGGCTTGCCCAGCAAGCTCACGCTGGACGACGCGCAGGTCCTTGCCCTGCGCGAGCACCGCCCCGGCGTCGGAGACGACACAGAACGTCATCCGCAGGTGGGCGGGCAGCGTGTCGTCGTCGAACGCCTCGTCGGGGACGACGACCCCCCGGACCGCCATGACCGCCTGGGCGAACGCCGTGCGGAACGCACCATCTGTGCCGTGGTCGTCGAGCCAGGCCGTGACGTCGGCGGCGGTGTCAGGGGCCGGCACGAGGGCGACGCGCACAGGTTTGGGCAACGAGCGGATCGTCGCGGTCACCAGCTCACGGCGCAGCCCGGGGACCAGCCACGTAAAGCTGTCGGGGTCCAGGCGCGGCAGGACGGCGATCGGCACGAGCACCGCGACCCCGTCGGCCGCACCCCCCGGGTCGAAGTGGTAGGTGACGGCCAGGCGTGCGTCACCGGCCGGCCACACCGTGGGGAACGCGGCGGTGTCGACCTCGTGCCCCTCAGGGCCGACGAGCAGCTCGCGGGTGAAGGTCAGCAGGTCGGGGTGGTCGCGGCTGGCGGTTTTCCACCACCGGTCGAAGTGCCGGGCCGAGACGATGTCGTCTGGCAGCCGCTCGTCGTAGAAGTCGACGAGGCTCTGGTCGTCGGCGAGCAGGTCCCGCCGCCGGGTGCGGGCCGCAAGGCCCTCGGCCTCGGCGAGCAGCCGTTGGTTCTCTGCCCAGAACCTGTGGTGGGTGGTCCTCTCCCCTTCGACCAGGCCGTGGCGGATGAACAGCTCGCGGGCAAGGCCGGGGTCGGTCCTGGCCAGCGGCACCCGACGGTCGGCGACCAGCGGCACCCCGAACAAGAACACCTTCTCGGTCACCGTCGCCGCACCCGCGCGCCTGGACCACCCCGGGTCGGTGTGCACACGTCTGACCAGGTGCGCCCCGGCCTCTTCAGCCCACTCCGGGCGGATCTGGGCCACGTCACGGGCCCACAACCGCGACGTCTCGACAAGCTCGGCGGCCATGACCCACGTCGTCGGGTGTTTCGCCAGCGCCGAGGCGGGCCACAACGCGAACCTCGCCCCCCGCGCCCCGAGGTACTCGGTGCGCTGACGGGCGCGCGCCTCGCCTGACTTCGTCGCCCGCACGTCGGTCACCTGCTGCATCCCCACCTGCGACAACAACCCTGCGAGCACCGACCGGTGGATCGCGTCAGCGTCCCACGCCCAGGTTGTGCGCTGCGCCGGTGCATCGGTGGATCCAGGCTCAGTGGGGGTGTTGCGTCCGCCCCGGCGTCCACCTCTGGTGGCTGCCTGGGCCGGCGCGGGGTCGGGCGCTGGGCGCGGCGCGCCTTTGGCGTCGATCCCCAGCTCGGCGCACAGCTCGCGCAGCTGGGCGACGACGTCCTGCCACTCGCGGATCCGCAGGTGGTGCAGGTACTGCGCACGCAACGTGCGGCGCAACGCCGACCCCGACAGGCCGCGGCGCTGCTCACGCAGCCACGTCCACAGGTTCAGGTACCCGAGCAGGTCAGAGGTGGGGTCGACGAACCGTCGGTGCATCGCGTCAGCGGCCTGACGCTCGTCGGCGGGACGTTCACGAGGGTCGTGGACCGACAGCGCCGCGGCGATGACGACGACCTCACGTGCGACCTGCCGCCGCCCAGCCTCGACGATCATCCGTCCCAGCCGTGGGTCCACAGGCAGACGCGCGAGGGTGCGCCCCACCTCGGTGAGCCCGCCCTCCGGACCAACCGACAACGCCCCCAGCTCGGTGAGCAGCGCCACCCCGTCACGCACCGCCCGGACGTCTGGCGGGTCGACGAACGCGAACCGCGCGACCTCCTCAGGGGTTGCCACAACCCCGACGGCGATCATCTGCAAGATCACCGCAGCCAACGACGTGCGCAAGATCTCCGGTTCGGTGAACGCCGGACGCGAAGCGTAGTCGTCGGCCGAGTACAACCGCACCGCCACCCCGTCGGCGACACGTCCGCACCGTCCCGAGCGCTGGTCGGCGCTGGCCTTGGAGACCGGCTCGATCGGCAGACGCTGGACCTTGGTCGTCTTGGAGTACCGCGAGATCCGCGCGGTCCCCGGGTCCACGACGTACCGCACACCTGGGACGGTCAGCGAGGTCTCGGCGACGTTCGTCGCCAGCACGACGCGCCGGGTCGTGTGCGGTTCGAACACCCGGTGCTGCTCGCCGGCCGACAACCGCGCGTACAACGGCACCAGCTCGACCGCCCCGGGGTGGCGCGGGTCGGTGACCCGCGGCCCCAACGACGCGCGCAGGGCGTCGGTCGCGTCACGGATCTCCCGCTCACCGCTGGTGAACACCAAGATGTCACCAGGCCCTTCGGCGACCAGCTCGTCCACGGCCTCGCAGATCCCGGTCATCAGGTCACGTTCTGGTGCCTGGCCAGCCCGCCGACGACGCGGGCCCGTGCCGCGCTGGGTGGGCACCGGCTCGTCAGGGTCGTCCGACGCCGGTTCAGGTGCCAACGGACGGTACCGGACCTGCACCGGGTAGGTGCGCCCGGTGACCTGCACGACCGGGGCCGGGACGCGCCCACGAGGACCGGTCGTGCCAAAGTGCGCCGCGAACTTCTGCGAGTCGATCGTCGCCGAGGTGATGATGACCTTCAGGTCAGGCCGGCGCGGCAGCAGGTTCGTCAGGTACCCGAGCAGGAAGTCGATGTTGAGCGACCGTTCGTGCGCCTCGTCGATGATGATCGTGTCGTACGCCTCCAGCAGCGGGTCACGCTGGACGCTGGCGAGCAAGATCCCATCAGTCATCACCTTGACCAGCGTCGCGTCCGAGGAGGTGTCGGTGAACCGCACCTGGTACCCCACCGCCAGGCCCAACGGTGTGCCCAGCTCTGCGGCGACCCGTTCAGCCACAGCACGCGCCGCGATCCGCCGGGGCTGGGTGTGGCCGATCTGCCCAGCGCGTCCGCGTCCCAGCTCCAGGCAGATCTTCGGCAGCTGGGTCGTCTTTCCCGACCCGGTCTCCCCCGACACCACGACGACCTGGTGCGCGGCGACCGCCGCCGCGATCTCCTCACGCCGGGCGCTCACCGGAAGCTCTTCGGGGTAGGTGACCGGCCCGAGCACCACCGCAGCGCGCACCTCCGCGAGGTGGGCAGCCCGCTCATGCGAAGGACGACGACGCGCAGACACGCCCCCCATTGTCGTTCCTTTTGCTTGGGGAGGGCGGGGGGCGGTTGAGCCTTCTTCGCTTGGGGCGGGCCCGGCGGGGGGCACCAGTTCTGCCCGGCCCGCCTTCGGCGGGCTTTGACGCCCACCACACCGGAACTGGGGTGGGGCGGTTGAGCCTTCCTGCTTGGGTCGGGCCCGACGGGGGGCACCAGTTCTGCCCGGCCCGCCTTCGGCGGGCTTGATGCCCACCACACCGGAACTGGTGCCCCCCGCCGGGCCCTTGCGAGTCAGGCTCACCTTGGGGGGTCTTGAACTGCCCGCGGGGCTGGGTTGCGGGTCAGGCTCACCTTGCCGGCGGGTGAGTGGGGCGGGGGTGAGGCGCCCGGTTGCGGGGTGGTGGGCCGGGGGCTATCGGGACCAAAGGCGCTCGTGGCGGGGCGGCTAGGCCCCGGCGGCGGCGGTGTCGGGAGGGGCGACCTTGACCAGGCCGGCGAGTCCGACGAGGGCGAGGGTGCTGAGCAGGACGCGCTCGGGGTCGTACAGGCTCAGGTCGACGCCGGCCTCTTGCATCGCACGGGCCAGCTGGATGACGAACGCGACCCCGGAGGAGTCGACGAACGTGGCGCCTGACGCGTCCAGGACGACCGGCGTGCCACCCATGAGCGCCAGGCCCATGGAGTCGCTGGCCTGCTGGCGGAGCGCTGAGTCGATCGCGCCGACCAGGCAGACCCTGGTCTCTGCGTGACGGTGGGAGACCAAGATTGCCCCGGACATCGTCCGGTCCTTCAACTCCGTCATCTTGCCGCTCCGTTCGAGCCGCTGTGCTGGTTCGGGCCGCCGCATCGCGTCGTTCCCAGGTGTCCACTCTGCCACCGATCGACCACAAGAGGCAGGGCCCTAAGTGTGTGGAGACCGTGAACGCCGGTGTTCGTCGGCAGGTTCCCTGGTCCAGGGGTTAGAACGACCGTATCTCCGGCGTGTCGCACGGCGTGTCGCGCATGACGGGTGCCTGGAAAACGGGGACGAACTGTGACAGCACCGGCGCGTGGCGGCGTCGCCTGGCCGGGTCACAGTGCCCCGAACGGCGGTCCAACCGTACACGTCCGGCGCACAGCGCCAACCACGACAGGCGGACGACACCCAACACCGGCACCATGGCGACGGCGGGGGCCTGACCCCGGGGAGGGACCGTGCTGGAGAGCCTGCTCATGGGGGTGGCCGGGCTCGTGGCGCTCGCCGCCGTGCTCGTCATCGCCCGCGGCCCACTGTTCGGCACCCGGATCTACCGGCCGATGCTGCTCAACCTCGCACTGTCGGTCACACCGCTGGTCGTGCTCGCCGGGTCCATCATCATGTGGGCGGTCGCCACGGCGCTTGGAGCCCACGTGGTCGCGACGGCCATCGTCGTGGTGTGCGCCGTCGTGTGGCTGCTGGCGCTGCCCAACGCCGCGTACCTGGTCACCGAGCTCAACCTCAACCACCGGCGCCCAGGCGAGCACGTCCCCGAGTGGTACGACGTGCTCCTCGTGCTCGTCCTGGCCATGTCAGGGGTGCTCAGCACCGTGCTCAACGTGTTCTTGGTCCAGCTGGAGTACACGCTCGTGCGGTCCGGTGACACCGCCGCAGGGCTGACCGCCACCGACGTGCGGGTGCTCGTCGGCGTCGTGCTCGTGCTGGTGTCCTTCGGGGTGTGGCTCGGACGCAACGTCCGCGTCAACTCCTGGGACGTCGTGCGGCCCTGGCGCCTGGCCGCACGGGTCGTCGCGCACCTGCGCACCCCGGGGACCGCTGTGAACGCGCTGGGGTTCACCGTCGTCGCCACCGCGTTCTTCGCCACGATGTACCTGGTCGTCATCGGCCCGGTGATCCAAGGGCTCATCGCGATCGAACAGGCCAGGGGGTCGTGAGCGGCTCTCGACGCCGTCTCACTGCTCAAGCTCGTCGGCCCAGGCGAGAGCGCCTGTCCTGATGGCGTCCACAGCACGGATCGCACCCGTCGCTGCTGAGACCGCCGGGCGGAGCAGACGTGACACACGCCCGATCGCTGCAAGCGTCGTGAGGGCCTGCTCTTTGTCTGCAAGCTCCCACTGCGCGGCAGACTCCAACAGCTGTTCGCGTGTGAGGACACCGGCGAGGACGGGGCGCAGGGCTGGGTCTGCAAACAATCGGAGCGTTGCGTCCCAGCAGCGCGCGAAGGTGTGTGTCGCGCTGGTGAGGTCTGCGGTCAACGGATCGAGCCTGCGGCGGAGCAGGGCCACGTGGCCCGGATCCATCGCGTCGGGCCCCAGGTCGCCGAACCCCTCTCCCAGGGCATCCATGAAGCTGGTGAAGGAGCGGAAAAACGCGTCGGAGGCTGGCCCGAGGTCAGCGACGACCTCGAACACGTCAGGGCTGTCCTGTGGCGGACCCGCGGAGACGGGACCCGGCTGTGTGCCCTGTTCCCGAGACGTCACGGTCTGGTGGAGCCGGTGGACGACACGCTGGAGACGTTGACGATAGGCAGCACTGCCGCGTTCGAGCGTTGCAAGGTCTGCGGCGTCTTCCCACTGGCTCTCGCGTACCAACCGCAGCACAGGGTCGGCCGGGTCGACGATGTTCAGGTCGTCGATCGGTGACCACATGAGCGCAAGCACAAGCCGGGCGTCTCCGGCCGCGCTGGCTGCGGTGGCAAACCGGGTGATCTCCTCACGGCAGGCTTCGCTGGTGAGGAACCGAGGAGTGACGTTGGCAAGCAGGAAAGACGTCTTGTCGATCTCGGCAGCCAGGCGCGTCATCCAGCTCTCGCCCCACCGCACCGACAGTGTGTCGACGAAGACGTCGAGCGTCCGGCCGTAGGAAAAGTGGTACTCCTCGGCAAGATCGGTCGCGAACGAGGTGATCGCCCCACGCAAGTGCTTGTCATCGGCGCGGACATAGCTGACGAAGATGGTCGCGGCGACGTCCGGTGCGCTCTTGAGGCTCACGGGCGTCAGCATATCGGTCGTCTTGCCCGGGTCCGTCGGGCGGCTGTGTGCCCACCCCTGGAGATAGGCCGGCACTGGCAGGGCCCAGACCCGTTCCCCAAGCCGGACGAGCTCACTGCCGGGGTAGACGACGTACCCGGCGTGCAGGCCCCCGGACTCGGCGAGCGCGTTCAGGCCTCGGGCGTCGGTCGGGTGGACGCTGGTCGACAGCTTGACCTCTACCCCGACCCGGGAACCGTCCTGCCTGGCGAGCACGAGGTCGACCTCGCGGTCCCCGCGGCTGGTCCGCCACGAGAAGGCATCCACCTTTCTCTCGGCGAAGGGGCACCCCGCCAGCGCCTGGTTGACGACCCACGTCTCGAACAGCAGCCCAGTCGTCGTCGTCTGGGTCAGCACCGCAGGGTCGGCGCTGGCGAGCGCCTGGCGGGCGATGCTGAGGTCGACCGCATGCACCTTGGCGTTGCGACGGGCCTGCCTGGCAGGGTTGAGCGCAAGGTTTGGCAGCAGCCGGACCAGGAACCGCCGCTCGAGCACGTCGAGGTACTTGTTGACCGTCCGGGTGTCCATCTCGAGACGCTGAGCGACCGATGTCACGTTGAGGGACCCGGCTGGGCTTCGCAGCAAGCAGTCGAGCACCCGGTTCGCAGCCGCCAGGTCGAACCGTTCTTCAGCCAGCACATGCTCAGTGAGCACGCCGTCCCGGTAGGCCCGCGCGACCTGTTGCCTGCGCGCATCAGACAGCGCCCCGATCGACCAGGTCGGAAGCCCTCCGGTCGACATCCATGCGCTGGCAGGACGGGTTGGCCACACCCGCGGCGTGTTCTCCCCCGGCACGGGGCCGAAGAGCCTGTCGACCATCCGTGCCAGAGCGTCGGCGTCACCGCGGACCTCAGTCGCCGAGAGAGGGTCCAGGGTCCACGGCTCGACCCGTCCCGTCAGAGGGTCGGCACCTCCCAGCCCAGTGCGGGCGATCCGGGCTGAACCGGTGAGCAGGAACCGCCGGTCCGTGCCTGGGCGGTCGACGACCTCCTTGAGCGCCAGGCTCAGCGGCTCGCCGAGCAGCTGGGCCTCGTCGACCACGGCGCGGGGTCCGAGGTCGTCGACGAAGAGCCTGATGTCTGCCTGGGCGCGCGCAAGGGTGTCCGGGTCAGCAAGACTGACCATGCGGTCGTAGAACCCTGCCGCCACCAGCCCCATCGCGACGGTCGTCTTGCCTGCGGCCCGGGGCCCCTGGAGAACCTTGATCTTGATGGTGTCGTCTGGGCGCAGGAACGGCTCCACAGCGCGCGGGAGGACGACCGGCGGGCTCAGGGTCTGCTCCATACACATTATCCTACATGATGCATGTAATTTCATGCATCCGATGCAGGGAATTTCCTACATGATGCATGATATTGTCGGCTCGTGTCGACGTCGAGACTGAGGCTGGGGCCCCGGCCGTCAAGCAGCGACAACGCCGCTGTGCGCCGGCCAGGTGAGGCGCAGCCGGCGCACAATCGGTGGAGCCAGGCTGACGCGTCCCACACCGTGGGCAGGGGCGGCAGCCTGCGGGGGTTGGGCGGGGTGTCGTGGACGGGGTGTGGGTGGGTGGCCGTACCGTCAGGGGCATGCGGCTGCTGCACACCTCGGACTGGCACCTGGGGCGCATGCTGCACAAGGTGGACCTGCTGGAGCACCAGGCGGCGTTCGCCGACCACCTGGTCCAGGTCGTGCGTGAGCAGGACGTGGATGTCGTCGTCGTCGCCGGCGACGTGTACGACCGGGCGATCCCGCCGGTCGAGGCCGTCGAGCTGCTGTCGGACCTGCTGGCGCGGCTGGCTGGGCGGACGACCGTCGTCATCACCTCGGGCAACCACGACTCGGCGACACGGCTGGGGTTCGGCGCGGCGGTGATGCGCGATCGGGTGCGGGTGCGCACTGCCGTCGCGCGGGTGGGCGAACCGGTGGTCGTCGACGATGTGGCGGTGTACGCCGTGCCGTACCTGGACCCGACGACGGCGCGGCACCAGCTGGTCGACGACGACGGGCAGATGCCAGAACGGTCGCACGAGGCGGTGCTCGGCGCGGCGATGGACCGGGTGCGCGCTGACCTGGCACAGCGCGGACCGGTGCGGTCGGTCGTCGTCGCGCACGCCTGTGTTGTTGGCGCCCACCTGTCGGACTCTGAACGCGATATCCAGGTCGGGGGCACTGACGCTGTCCCGGGGCAGGTGTTCGCCGGGGTCGACTATGTCGCGCTCGGGCACCTGCACTCGCCACAGCAGGTCGTCGTGCCTGGCCCGACCGTCGCCCGGTACTCGGGGTCGCCGCTGGCGTACTCGTTCGCCGAGACCGAACCGAAGTCGTCGGTGCTCGTCGAGCTTGACGCCGGTGCTGTGCGCACGAGCCTCGTGCCCACCCCGGTCCCGCGGCGGATGTCCCAGGTGACCGGACGTCTGGCGGACCTGCTCGGCGCCGACGGCGAACCGTTCGTCGACGACTGGCTCAAGGTCCGTGTCACCGACCCGGCACGGCCACCAGACCTCGTCGCGCGGTTGCGGCGCCGGTTCGCGCACCTGCTCGTCGTGCAGCACGAACCGCAGGCCGACGAGCAGGCCGCGTCGTGCTCCATCCGCTCGGCGGTCCCCGCCGCTGACCGGCCCGGCGCCGACCCGTTGGTCGTCGCCGGCGACTTCGTCGCCCACGTCACTGGCAGCGGCCCGAGCGACGCCGAGCTTGCGGTGCTCACATGCGCGTACGAAGACGTCCTCGCCACCGCGGCAACGGTGTGAGGAGGGCCCCGTGCAGCTGCACTCGATGACGATCGCGGCCCTGGGGCCGTTCGCTGGGCGCCACACCGTCGACGTCGCAGAGCTCGGGGCCGACGGGCTGTTCTTGCTCGAAGGCCCGACGGGGGCGGGCAAGTCGACGCTCATCGACGCGATCGTCTTCGGCCTGTACGGCAAGGTCGCCTCCGACGCGGCGTCCGACGACCGTCTGCGCTCAGCGTTCGCCGACCCGGGCGACGAGACGTTCGTCGACCTCGTCTTCGAGGTCAGCGCAGGGGTGTTCCGGGTCCGTCGCACCCCCACCTACACCCGGCCGCGACGCCGCGGCCCAGGCACGACGACCGCCCAGGCCACAGCCCGGCTGTGGCGCCTGCCGGCGCACTGGGCAGACCTCGTCGCCCAGGGCGCGACCGCACCTGGCACCCCGGCGCTGGCCGGGGCCTGCCCCGCCGGCACTGGCACCGAAGACCACCTCGACGTGCTCGACCGCATCGGCGAACCGCTCGCGACGCGGATCGACGAGGTCGGGCACCGGGTCGCTGGGCTTGTCGGGCTTGACCGCACCCAGTTCGTCCAGACCGTCGTGCTGCCACAAGGTGAGTTCGCACGGTTCCTGCGGGCGCGCCCTGAAGACCGACGGGTGCTGCTGCAACGGATCTTCGGCACGCAGGTGTACGAACGGCTGGCTGAACGGCTCGCCGAGATGCGGCGCACCGGTGACCGGGCTGTGGCCGCAGCCCGCGCCGACCTGCTGGAAGCCACAGCCCGGCTTGTCGGCTGCGCACGTGTGGCTGACGACACACTGGGCCCAGCCGTCGCCGACCTCGTGCCCACCGGGCTACGTGACGCATCAGACCTGGTCAGCGGTGTGCACAGCCTTGTCGAACCGCTGCGGACCACCTGTGCGGCCGCTGCATCGACCACCCGCACCCACGCCGAGCAGGCCCGTGGCGCCGCGGACCAGGCGGCAGCCGAGCTTGGCGACCACGAACGCCTCGGGGCGCGCCTGGCCGAACGTGACCGGCTCGCCACCCGTGCCGCCGCGCTGGCAGCCGACGGCGACGCCCACGACCGGCGCGTCGCCCAGCTCGCCACAGCGCGGGCCGCCCGGGAGGTCGCCCCGCTGCTCGCCCAGGCCGACGCCGCCGCGGGCACGGTCGCCAGCGCGACCAGCACCGCGCTGGCCGCCCACGACGCTGCCCCGCGGCACGTGCTCGCCACGCTCGCGCCGCTCGACGCTGTGTCGTGGCACGTGCTCGCCGGGGTCGCCGTCGCACGTCCCGGCCCGGGCTGTGCGGTCCTGGGCGTCGGCGACGAGCAGGGCTCGGCCCGCACCAGCACGTCGGTGCAGGCAGGACGCGGCGACCAGAGCGACGACCCGTTCGCCATGGCTCAGCCAGGCCCCGGCGACGAGCACGCCGCGCTCACCAGCGTGTCCCTGCGCGAGGTTGTCGAGCACGGGCACACCAGGGCCGACCGCTGGGGTGCCGGCACCGACCCGGCTGGTGTTGTCCACCACGTGGTCGAACGGCTCGCGGTCGTCCACACCGAGGCTGTTGGGCAGGTCGCGGCGTTGGACGCGCCGGTGCGCACCGAGGCGGGGCTGCACGACGCGACCGTTGCGGCCACCGCGCTCGCCGACGAGGCCACGCAGGTCACGGCGGCGCTGCGGGTCGTCGACGACCAGCTCGCGGCCCGGCCCCCCGCCCGGGCGCAGCTGGCTGCACAGGTCGCGCAGGCCCAGGTCGCTGCGGCGCGGACCGACGCCGCCGAGCGTGCTGTGACCCAGGCGCACGCGCTGGTCACCGCCCTGGACGACCTGGCGTCGGCGCGCACGACGCTCGCCGGCGCACGTCAGGTGCTGGTCAGCGCACGCCACGACGCCGCCCGGGCCGTCGACGCCGAGGCAGCGTTGCGCCGCGCCCGGATCGCCGGGCTCGCAGGAGAGCTCGCCGCCGGGCTCGTCGAGGCCGCACCGTGCCCGGTGTGCGGCAGCACCGAGCACCCTGCCCCCGCGGCCCTGGCGACCGACCATGTCGACGCTGCGACGGTGGACCAGGCCGAAGCGGCCCGCCGGGACCGTGAACGCGACGTGGCCGAGCTGGCCGAAGCCGCCGCACGCGCCGACGAACGTGTGACCGCCATCGCCGCCACCGTCGGCGACCAGACCCCTTCTGGCGCCGACGACGCCCTCACATGTGCCCAGGTCGTCCTCGACGCGTGCCGGCAGGCCGCCGCGCAGGTCACTGCCGGGCAGGCTGCGCTCGTCGAGTTCGACACCGCGACCCACGCCCTGGACGACCAACGCCAGGTGCTGGCCACCAGGTGCACGGACCTGGCCCGCGCCTGGGAGGTCGCCGCGGACCGCTTGGCCCGCGACGAGGCGACCGTCGCCGCCGCACGCGGTGAGCACCGCAGCGTCGCCGCACGCCAGGACGCTGCGGCGCTGACGGTCAGTGCCACGGCGCGGCTGGTCGACGCCCTGCGTCACCTTGCCGGGGCGTGGTCTCACGCAGCCGGGTGCGAGGCCGCGTTGGCCCATGCGCTGACCGCGCGGGGGCTGGGCTGCGCTGGCGACGCACGCGCCGCGGTGTTGACGGACGACGACCTTGCCGGGCTCGAACAGGCGGTCGTCGACCATGAGGCAGCCCGGTGCCACGTCGCCGACGCCCTCGCCGGGCTTGGCGACCTGCCCGAGGATGTCACTGCGCAGGCACAGCAGGTGCTCACCGACACAGCCCGGGCCCGTGCCGCCGCGGCCCGCGCCGACGCCGAGGCGGCTGAGGCTCGCGCCGCTGTGGCCGCGCAGGTCCACGCTGATGTCACGACCGCAGGTGAGCAGGTGCTCGTCGCGGCCAACACCCTGGCCGACACGGTCGCGGCCAACGCTCCGGTGGTGCGTATGGCCGGCCTGGTCTCAGGGCAGGGCGCGGACAACGCCCGGCACCTGTCGTTGGCCACCTACGTCCTGCAGCGCCGGTTCGCCGATGTCACAGCCGCCGCGAACGACCGGTTGACGACCATGTCGGACGGCCGGTACGCCCTGGTCCCCTCCCAGGTCAAAGAAGACGTCTCGGCGCGGACCACAGGCCTTGCCATGCGCGTCGTCGACCACTGGACGGGCACCGAACGCGACCCACGCACCTTGTCAGGCGGCGAGGCGTTCTACGTGTCGTTGTGCCTGGCCCTGGGCCTGGCCGACGTCGTCAGCGCCGAAGCCGGCGGCATCGCCTTGGGCACGTTGTTCGTCGACGAGGGTTTTGGTTCCCTCGACGAGCACGTCTTGGACCAGGTGCTCACCGAGCTGGGGCGCCTGCGCGCCGGGGGACGCACCGTCGCCGTCGTGTCCCACGTGGAGACCCTCAAACAAGCGATCGCCGACCGCATCGAGGTCCGCATCACCGCCGAAGGCCCAAGCACGTTGCGCGTCGTGGGCTGACGAACCGTCCCCACCACCGGTGCCCGTCCACTACAGTGGTGGTCACGGGTGTTCGTTTCGGTGGCGGGCACAGGAGGGGCAGGTGGTCGCCGTGGCAGACCGGATCGCCGTTGACGCTGATGTGCTCATCGGGCATGCCACACGTGTGGAGCAGGTGAGCGACGACGTGCGTGCGGCGGCGGACACGACCGGCTGCTCACCGCTGGAACCTGGTGCGCTTGGTCCGGTGTGCTCGTTCGTGCTCGCCCCGACCCAGGACGCGACAGCAGCTGTGCGGGCCACGCTCACCGCAGCGGCGGCGATGGTCGAGTGGACCGGGCAGCGGGCGCGGGCGTGGGCGCGCCAGACGACCGACCTTGAGCAGCAGGCGCTGGACGCGCTACGTGGGCTTCACGCCGACATCACGTGACCTGGACCAACGGCAGCAGACGTGGGCTGAGCAGACCGGGACGGTCACGAGACCTGGCCGGCGCGGCGCGGCACACCCCACCAGGCGTCCCAGCGGGCGCACACGGCGGCGAACTGCTCGTCGTCCAGGCCGTAGGTCGACAGCACCGCGTCGATACGTCCGTTGTTGTCGTGCGCGACCGACGGGTGCTCCATGACGACGAGCAGCGCGTCGGACGCACCGTGCAGGCGCAGCCCGAACTGCAGGTCGGTGCGGTAGACCAGACGTCCGCCGACGTGGACACCGTCAGGACGGACCGTCTCGGTGTGCCCGTGCACCGGCAGGCCGTGGACCCCGTGCAGGCCGACCCTGTCCAGGAGCCGGTCTTTGCGCGGCCCGGCGTCCAGCCCGATGGCTGACCAGGTGCGCCGTTCGGTGTCGGGGTGGACGGCCAGGGCGAACTCCAGCTGGTGCACGTCGGCGACCCAGCGTTCGTCGACCGGGTCGCGGACCCCGTCGTAGTTCGACAGCACGTCGCGGCCGGGCCGTTCGACGGTGATCGTCGTGCGGTGCGAGTCGGCCGTCGGGGCCAGCAGCACCGCTGTGCCGTCGGACCACTCCAGCTCGCGGCGCAGCCCGTCAGCGAGCGTCCGTGCCGTGGCGCCGAAGACCCGGTCGATCTCGGCGTCCAGACCGTCATGGTCGTAGCCGAACCACCGGCGGATCAGCTCGGGGCGGCGCAGGTGCGCCCAGGCGGTGTCAGAGTCGGCCGCGAGGTCCAGCGTCTGGATACGGCGTCGATCGAGCGTCATCATTTCTCCTCACCCTCACACGCGACCCTACGCCCCCTACCCCCCCAGGGCCAGGGTCAAATGTCTGAACTACACCCATATGCCTGACACGGGCGACTGCGCTGTGGTCCACCCGCAGGCACACCTGCCCGGCGGCGTGGGTCCCCGGTCCGGCCCACGCGGTGACCTCACCGACACCGTCGACGACGATCTTGACCTCGGTCCGCCCACGACGGTGCGTCGTGCGGACGACCTGTCCGCGCACCGGCCCGTCGGGGTCGAGGACGAACGCACCGGGGGCCACGGCCAGCTCGCCGTCACCGGGCACGTCGAACACTGCGGCACCACGCACATCAGGTGCGACGAACGCCTCGTACCCGAGGAAGCTCGCGACCTGGCGCGAGACCGGGTGGCGCCACAGACGTTCGGGGGTGTCCACGGCCAGGACGCGTCCGTCAGCCATGACCGCGACACGGTCGGCGACGGCGAAGGCCTCGTCGTGGTCGTGGGT
>WRCL01000010.1 GCA_009783975.1 Micrococcales bacterium | reverse complement strand
GGTTTGATGGCGAGTTCGATGATTAAACTGTCGAACTCACCATGCAATCATCGAACTCATCATGCAATCATCGAACTCGTCGACCGCATCGCCAAACTCGCCCGCAGCATCGCTTAGCCGAGGTTCGGCGAAGCCGGACGAGGCGTCCAAAAGACCCATTCCCCCCCGCAGGTGCGGTTACCACATAGCGGGTTGGGGGGTGCCTGTCCGCCTCGCTGGCATCGGGCTTGGCGGGAAGGCCGGCATCAGCCGGCCGGGGGACAGCGTGGCGGACAGGCACCCCCCAACCCGCGCCCCAACCTAAGCCCAATCCCCAGCCCAGCCATCTCAACAACAGCAACAGCCCAGCCCAACAGCCCAGCCCAACAGCCCAGCCCGACAACAGCCCAGCCCGACAACAGCCCAGCTGTTGCCTACAGGCCGTCCACGACCGAAGCTGCGGCCTGCAGCCACGCTTCGCGGGTGTCGCGGCGGAGCTTGGTGAAGTCGATGGAGCCGCCTGAGACGAGGGCGGGGTCGTAGGGGACTTCGACGACGGTGCGGGTCAGGGCGCCGAAGTGTTGGCGCAGACGTTCGCGGAGGTCTTTGTCGACCTTGCGGTCGGGGGCTGACATGATCGTGATGGCTGAGCGGACCAGGTCGGCAAGGCCGGCGGCGCGCAGGGCGTCGACGGCCCAGGCGGCGGCCTGCGCTGAGTCTTCGCGGACGGTGGTGACGATGACGAGGCGGTCTGCGGCTTCGACGGCGGCGCGCCAGTTCGACGACCGGATGTTGTTGCCGGTGTCGATGATGATCGTGCGGTAGAACCGGGTGACCATCGCGTGCAGGGCGTTGAAGGCCCGGGCATCGACGAACGCCCCGGATGTGGCGTCCTCGTCGGAGGCGAGCACGTCGAACTGCTCGGTGCCTTGCGAGCGGACGTAGGGGCTGAGGTCTCCGACGCGCATGTCTCCGAGGGCGAGCAGCTCGGGCAGGGCGGCGAGCAGGTCCAGGGCGGTGCCGCCGCCGGACTTGGTCGCCGAGCGCCAGCCGAGTGTGCCGTGGGTCTCGTTGTTGTCCCAGGCCAGGGCGTACCCGCCGCGTTGCTGGCCGAGCGTGGCAGCGAGCATGAGGGTCGTGGTGGTCTTGTGGGCGCCGCCTTTGGGGTTGATGACCACGACGGTGCGCGGCCCGTCAAGGGGACGGCGGACCATCTCGGTCGCGGCGAGGTGGCGACGTTCTTTCTCCCCGGGGCGTGGGGAGATCTTGCCGAACGTCAGACGCCGGACCCATGCGCGCACCCCCCAGGTGGCTTCGGCGGGCTGGCGGGTGCGGCGCGGGGCGAGCAGGTCGCCCAGGGTGCTCTCAGGTTCTGCGTCGAGGGGGTCGTCGACGGCTGGAGGTTCATGCACCGGCGGGTAGTCCGGTTCTGGGTAGGCCGGTGCGCTGTACCCGACGGTGGGGTACTCCACGTCGTGGTACTCCGGCTCGTGGAAGTCTGGTTCGTGGAAGTCTGGTTCCAGCCGGGGGTCCTCGGCGATGGCCCGGGCGAGCTCGGCCGCCGGGCGGAACTCGCTGGCAGCGCGGGCGAGGTCGTTGGGGGGCACGTACTCGGTGGCGGCCCGTGCGAGCTCTGCGGCAGGCAGCGCCGTGAGGTCGAGCGACGGCTGGTACTGCGGTTCGTGGTCGTCGGCGAGCGCGTCTTCCAGCGAGCGGGCGACGGTCAGCGGCGGGGCGACCGTCTGTGGGCTGGAGAACGGTTGGCCGACGGCCGGGGCCGACCGTGCCGGCAGTGACCGCGACGGCAGCGGCACATCAGTCGAGGCGATCGGCATGGTCGCTGGCGAGCTCGTCGGGGCCAGCGCGGCGACCGGTTGGCCGGTCTCTGGGGTGGCGACCTCGGCGGCCAGGGCGGCGGCGGTCGTTGGCTGGGGGGCTTCGTCGACGTGGCCGTCGGGGTGGACCAGCAGCATCCACATCCCTTCGGGGTCGCGCACCTCCGCGGTCAGGGGTTCGCCCACAGAGTCGGCAAGCTCGGCGATACGTGCGGTGATCTGGGCGCCGACGTCGGTGATGTCCCGGCCGGTCACCTCCTGGCGCACACCGTCGACCGCGAGGTACCCCGTGCCGTCGGCGCGCACCTCTGCGACGATCCCCGGCGCTTTGCCCGGTTCCACGGGCGTGGTGCCCGCGAGTTCCGCGGCGCCCTGTGTGTCGCTCTCAGCCATCGTCAGCCTTTCGCTTGGTGTTCGGTCCGCGACGACCGCGGACCGAACCATAGGTCGATTTCACCACGTTGCCCAACCTCGTGGTGGCAGTTTCGAGCAGATGAGACTCGTGTGCTCATGCCCACCAGTCGTCTCCTGTCTCAACTTCGACCCAGACGGTGTGCCCGGTGCCAGGGTCGTCCAGCACCCCCCACGCCTCGGCGAGGGCGTCGAGGATCGCCAGGACTGGCGGGCTTGGGTCCGATGTCTGGTGTGCGTCGTCGACGACCTCGACCCGGGCGCACTGACCGTCGAAGCTTGTGCGTACGGTGATGTGCTCGGGGGAGCGTAGCAGGGCCTGGCCGACGAGCTCGGCAGTCAACAGCTCGACGACCTGGTTCGCTGACCCGCCGACCCCAGCCTCGGCGAGGGTGGACATCACCCAGTGCCGGGCGGTGCGTGCAGCGGACAGCTGTGGGTCGATCTGCGTGCAGGCGTCAACCAGCGCTGGACGCCGTCGGCGTCGCGCCTGGCTCAGGTCGTCGACCTCTGGCACGGTCTAAGCCTGCCCGAGATTGCTGGCGCCCGCCGTGTGTTTGGGTGCGGAAGAACCCGCAAGGGTGAAGTGACGCACCTGTCAGTGGTCGGTGGTGCTGGTTGCTGCGCGACAGGCCACTAGCCGAACCAGTCAGCGATCTGCCTGGTGAGGACTTCTTCGAAGGAGTGGTCGTCGTGCTTGTCGGCGATCCACGCGGTGAACTGGCCACCGACCAACGTGTCGAGCTCGGAACGGCACGCGGCCGGTTCGCGCACGGCCCGTAGCAGCAAGCTCTCGGCCTCTTCACGTGAGTGCCAGAAGAACGGGTATCCGTCGGGCACCAGCGCCCGGGCCCACCCGGCGTCGGGCAAGATCCCGATGACCCCGGCTGCCAGCGCCTCGACGTACGCCAGCCCGTACGACTCTTGTGTCGCCGTGGCCAAGAACGCGGTGGTGGACGACAGCGCCTCCCAGTACGACCCACGGGTGGCGGTCAGCGGTCCGACCCACACCCAGTCTTTGGCCGAGACGCCCATCGCGAGCTCGGAGACCAGGTGCGACTCGTGCAGGCGCATCTCCACCCGGATGGGGACCTGTTTGTGCACGTGCTCGACGACGTCGAGGAACAGCTTTGGCTGCTTGCGCCCAGACAGGTAGATCGCCGGGTACAGCACGACGGGAACCTCAGGTTCGTTGCGCGCCTGGACGTGGTCGACCCGGAACCCTAAGTTCACCCACGCGACGTGCGCTTCGGCGGCCACAGCAGGGGCCGTCCAGCGGTCGATGACCTCGCGCACCTCCGACGCGGTGCGCTCAGAGTTGGCGAACGTGGGGAACAACGCAAAGCTCAGCGCCTCGGTCAGCTGGGGCACACGGTCGTCGTACCGGGCTGTGGGGCCCCACTGGAAGTTCATCACCGCGGGGTGCTCGGCGCACTGGCGCAACGTGCGCCACACGGCCATGGAGTCGAGCACGTCGAGGTTGACCACGACCGTGCTCTCAGCCTCGACGAACTCCAGCGGCACCTGGTCGAACCCGTCGCACCGGCGTGTGCCGGGCCCGACGAGGGCCGGGGCGAGCCCGGAGTGGGCCCCCAGGCGCAGCAAGCGTCGTACGAGGGTCGCCCCGGCGTCGTGCCCGCCGACACGTCCGTCGGGGTCGACGACGACCTGGTCCCACTTGATCGCCAGACGTTTCATCGGGGCTCCTGCTCAGTCGCGTTCAACGTGGTCACATCAGCGCGGTCCAGCGGCGGGTCCAGCCCAGGACGCGGCCGTGGCACGGCAGGGTCCTGACGGTGCTCGTGCACTGGGGCACGCGGGCCGGTGTCGGTCGCACCAGGGGGTTCGGGTGGTTCGGCCGGCAGACCACCAGACTGGCCCACACCCCCACGGATCCGCATACCGTAGAACGAGCGGTGGACGAAGAACGCCGAGACGACGAAGAACGCCGCGGCGAGCACACGCACGAGCACACCGTGGCCCTGGTTGGTCAGGCTCACCGCGAGCTCGACGGCCAGCAGCCCGAACAGCGTCGTGAACTTGATGACCGGGTTGAGGGCCACCGACGAGGTGTCCTTGTACGGGTCGCCGACGGTGTCGCCGACGATCGTCGCGTCGTGCAGCGCGGTGCCCTTGGCGTGCAGGTCGACCTCGACGACCTTCTTGGCGTTGTCCCACGCCCCGCCGGCGTTGGCCATGAAGATCGCCTGGTACAGCCCGAACACCGCGATGGACACCAGGTACCCGATGAAGAAGTACGGTTCGACGAACGCGAACGACAGGGTCGCGAAGAACACGGCGAGGAACATCGTGAGCATGCCCTGCTGGGCGTACTGGGTGCAGATGTCCACCACGCGCCGCGAGTCGGCCTCGGACGCCTTGGTCACCCCGTCGAGCTTGATGTTGTCCTTGATGAACTCCACCGCCCGGTACGACCCGGTCGTCACCGCCTGGATCGAGGCGCCAGTGAACCAGTAGATCACTGCCCCGCCGCTGATGAGGCCCAACAAGAACGGTGGGTGCAGCAGCGACAGGTTGCCGAGGTTCGTGGTCAGCCCGTCGGTCAGGGCCATGACGATGGAGAAGATCATCGTCGTCGCCCCGACCACGGCGGTGCCGATGAGCACCGGTTTCGCGGTGGCCTTGAAGGTGTTGCCCGCTCCGTCGTTCTCTTCGAGCATGAGCTTGGCCGCGTCCCAGGCCGGTTCGATGCCGAACTGTGTGCGCAGCTGCTCGTCGATGCCCGCGGTCTGCTCGACCAACGACAGCTCGTAGACCGACTGGGCGTTGTCGGTGACCGGGCCGTAGGAGTCCACGGCGATCGTCACCGGCCCCATCCCCAAGAACCCAAAGGCGACCAGGCCGAACGCGAACACCGCCGGGGCGGTCATCAACGCGTCCATCCCCAGCTCGGAGATCCCGAACGCTGCGCCCATGATCGCGACGATCGCCGCACCCAGCCAGTACCCGGAGAAGTTCCCGGCGACCAGGCCGGACAAGATGTTCAGGCTCGGCCCGCCCTCACGTGAGGACTTGACGACCTCGCGCACGTGCTTGGACGAGGTCGAGGTGAACACCTTGACCAGCTCGGGGATGAGCGCCCCAGCCAGGGTGCCGCACGAGACGATGCTCGCAAGCTTCCACCAGGCGCCGTTGGGGATGTCGACCAGGGCCAGGTACGAGGTGAGGTACGTCAACGCGATCGACGTCACCGAGGTCACCCACACCAGCTGGGTCAGGGGCTGCTCGAAGTCCATACGCTCGGCCGTACGGTAGCGCTGGACGACCAGCGCGTCGTTGACCAGGTACGACGCGGCCGACGCGATGAGCATCACCGCCCGGACCGTGAACAACCACACGAGCAACGTCGCCTGGACGACAGGGTCGCCCACCCCGAGCAGCACGAAGGTCACCAGCGCGACCCCGGTGACGCCGTAGGTCTCGAACCCGTCGGCCGAGGGGCCCACCGAGTCCCCGGCGTTGTCGCCGGTGCAGTCGGCGATGACCCCGGGGTTGCGCGCGTCGTCCTCTTTGATCTTGAACGCGATCTTCATCAGGTCCGAACCGATGTCGGCGATCTTGGTGAAGATCCCCCCGGCGATCCGCAGCGCCGAGGCGCCCAGCGACTCACCGATGGCGAACCCGATGAAGCACGCCCCTGCCAGGTCTGCTGGCAGCCACAGCAAGATGACGAGCATCATCGCCAGCTCGGTGGAGATCAGCACCATGCCGATGCTCATACCTGAGCGCATGGGGATGCGGTGGACGGGCAGCGGTCTGCCGGCGAGCGCCGCGTGGGCGGTGCGGGAGTTGGCGAACGTGTTGACGCGGATGCCGAACCAGGCCACACCATACGACCCGGCCATCCCCAGCAGGGAGAACGCGATGATGACGACGACGCGTCCCCACGCGAAGCCGACGAGGGCCCGGTAGTACACGACGATGACCGTGGCGATGAACACCCACAGCGTGAGCAAGAACCGGCCCTGGCGCAGCAGGTATGTCTGGCACGTGGAGTAGATGAGCTCGGAGACCTCGCGCATCGACGGGTGCACGGGCAGCTTGCGCAGCCCGACGAACGTCGCGACGCCGAACCCCAGCCCCGTCAGGCACACGACGAGCCCAAGGGTGAGCACCAGGCGCCCGGAGACCCCGCCGGCCAGGGACACCGTCGACAGGTCTGGCAAGACCAGCGCCGCCTCCCCGCCGTGGCCAGCGGCGTCGCCAGTGTTCTGGGCGGCGCACCCAGTCAGCAGCCCTACCAGCGCCACGCCAAGCAGCACACCACGTCGTCGGGCACCACCCCCGCCGCGTGCTGTTGCAGTTGCCTCGGCAGTCAGGTCATCGTGCACAGGATCGGTCTCCCACCCAGCCGGGTCGTTGTCCCCCCTCCGGTCGGCAGCTGCGCCTCGCTGCGTCAGTGACCAAAGCCCCACACCAACCGCTCATACCCGGCAACGGCGCCCAGAGCTGTGCACACGCCGGGGCAGGGCATGGCAGGCCGCTGACGTCACGACGACCAGAACCCCCCATGCTCCAAAAATGGGGGACTTAAGGCCCGGGTGACGCCGTGGACCCGCAGAGCCGGCGTCAAGGGCCAGCTCCCCGATCGCGTGCGTCTGGGCAAATATTGGGCGGGACTCCGGTTCGGCTGAGCGCCTCTGGCCGGCAGCTTTTGTCCCAATCGTCAACTCTTGGTCAAGTCAGGTAAAGAGACGGACTGGGCCAGGCAGGTGAGACGCCCCCCAGCCGGACGAGCGCCAAAATATGGCTGTGACCTGCGGCGGAGCATGTGGCGGCAAGAGCCGAGAACCTTCACCCGATCCTTCACCCGGGGGGGGGTCTCCACCTCTCGCAACCGGGGGGTCTACCGTGAAGCGACCTGTCCGTTATGTCCAACATGGGAGGATCGAACCATGAAGTCCAGGTTCCCCCGCATCGCCATTGGGGTGCTCGCTGGCCTGGCGCTGGCTGTCCCTCTCGGCGTCGCAAGCCCGGCAGCGGCCACGCCGTCGCTGAAGCAGAAGTGTGCGAAAAGTTCTGAGTGCACTCTCGTCATCAACTCTGACCTCGACGTCAAGAAGGTTGCGCAGAAGTGCAAGAAGGGCTCTGTGTGCCACCTGTGGATCGACGGAAGCGTGGATGCCAAGAAGGTCGCGCAGAAGTGCGCGAAGGACGCTGACTGCTTCCTGTGGATCGATGGCGGACTTGACGTCAAGCGGCTGCTGCAGAAGTGCACGAAGGGTTCCGACTGCGTCCTGGCCATCCAGGGTCTGGGCGACATCAGCAAGATCGCGCAGAAGTGCAAGGTCGGCACCGCCTGCCACCTGTGGGTGAACTACGGCGTCGATGTTGACGCTGTCATCCAGGCGTGCAAGAAGGGTACCGACTGCCGCATCTACATCGACGGGGCTGTCGATGTGTCGAAGCTGAAGCAGAAGTGCGGCTGTGGTACGCCGTGCACCCTGGTGATCGACAACGGTCGCCCCGCGCTGCCGAAGCCCAGCACCGCGCCTGCGCCCACACCTGCCACCCCTGGCGGCGGCAACAACGGTGGCGGCGGCAACGGTGGCGGCTCCAACCCCGGTGACAACGGTGGTGGCGACAACCCTGGTGGTGGCGACAACAACGGTGGTGGCGACAACCCCGGTGCTGGCGACAACCCCGGTGACAACGGTGGCGGCAACAACGGTGGCGGCACCAACCCTGGTGACAACGGCGGCGGCAACAACGGTGGCGGCGGTGGCGGCGGACTCGCTGCGACCGGTTCCAAGGCTGGTCTCATCGCTGGTGTGGCCCTGCTGGTTCTCGCTGGCGGTGCTGTCCTGCTGCGGGTGCGCTCTCGCGCCACGATGAGGTAACCAGTCCTGACGACATCACCTGTCGCCTCTCGTAGCTCAGGTGGAGGGCGTGGGACGAGCCCGCGTCCTCCACCTGCTGTGTTTCCGGACCATTTTGTGGGCCACACGGGACCCACAGCATCAACCCCCCGTCGTCCCGGCAGGCACAACGTCGTGCCTGCCGGGCACCTCCTGTGACCCGGGCCTGTGGGTGAAAACCTCGGGCGCACGACCACCACGCACCAGGTGAACACCCACACCACAGCCCGATGTTTCAGGCTGACACATATGTGACGAGATCAGAACACCAGATCTGCGTCCCCGCCCCGCTGCCTCACGGTAGCTTGCCTGCCATGGACGTCCCCACCGAGCTGGGCCCGCACCCCCTGCTGGCCCCCACCCCCGGCCCGAACCTCGCCAGGCACCGTTACGCCGACCAGCTGCCTGCCGGCACGAGGTTCCACGGCGCGAACCTCACCCTCGCCCGGTTTGAGAACCTCGACCTCACCAACGTGAGCTTCGACCAGGCCCAGCTCGCCGGTGCGCGGTTCCACCACTGCCAGATCGGCCCGACGACCTTCGCCGGTGCCGTGCTGTACCGCACACAGCTGGTGTTCTGCCAGGGCGCCGAGCATGTCGAGGCCCCGTTCGGGTCGCCCCAGTGGCTGGTCGCACCTCATCCGGAGGCGGTCGACCGCGGTCCGGCTGGCTGCGAACCACAGCTGGTGGTCGATCCCAGCCGGGTCGAGCACGTCGCGTTCGACCCGACCGGCCGGTACCTCGCCGCTGCTCAGCATCGCAGCATCCCCGTGTGGGACGTCGTCACCGGTGAACAGGTCTGGTGCCTGACCAGCGACGACCACCCAGACGCAGGCTGGGGCCGGATGGCATGGCACCCAGCGGGAACCCATATCGTCGCCGTCGGGAAGCACCTCGTCGTGTGGGAGGTGGCGACCGGCCGCCAGACCCTGATGCTCCCGTTGGACATGTACGACCCGTACGTCGCCTTCGACCCCACCGGGGCGCTGCTCGCCGTCGGGACCGAGAAGCAGGCATGGATCCTCGACGCGGACACCGGCCTCAAGCTCCTCACCCTGCCGGGCTGCGGCAGTGTCGTCGGTTTCGGCGGACAGCGGTTCTTCGCCTCCAGCAGCACCATGGTCTTCGCCTGGGACGTCACGACCGGCGAACAGCTGCTGAAGACCAGCATCCGCAGGCACCACTACTCCTTGGGCGGGGCGATCGACCCCGCGGGGACGAAGGTGGTGACGAACTGGGGCAAGAAGTCGGACCACAGCGGAGACCTCGCGGCCGTGTGGGACGTGGCGACGGGCGAGCGCCTCGTCACCCTGGAGGGCCATACCAGCTGCCTCTCCGGAGCCTGCTTCGACCGTTCAGGCACCCGGCTGGTCACCAGCTCGTGGGACGGCACAGCCCGGGTGTGGGACGTGGCGACCGGCGCCGAGCTGGTCAAGGTCACCGGTGGCGAGACGCTCTACTCCGGTGCGATCAGCCCCGACGGCGGGCTCGTGGCCACGGGGAGCTCCGACGGCCAGGTCCACCTGTGGAGCGCCGAGACCGGCCGGCGCCTGCACGTGCTGTCCCACGGGAAGCCGTCGCTCTCGTACTGGGTCCACCCGGCAGCGGACCTGGTGTCGACCGCCACCGACGTCGTCCGCCTGTGGCGCTTGAGCACCGGTGAGTACCTGACCAGCCTCGCCCAGCACGGTGCGCCGATCAGCCTGGTCGACGTGAGCCCGGACGGTACCCGCTTGGTCACCACTTCACAGGGCGAGAAGACGACCAGGCTGTGGGACGTCACGACTGGAGAGTGCCTGTCGGTGCTGGACGACAGTCGCTGGATGGAACGTGTCGCGTTCGACCCGACCGGTCGGCTGGCGCTGGGGGTCAGCCGCATCTGGGAGGGCAGCAAGAAGTACGGTGCGCTGACGGTCTGGGACGTCGCGACCTGGTCCACGTCGGTCGAGCACAAGACCAGCTATGACAGCACGGCCGCGTTCGACCGCACAGGGCGGCACATCGTGCTCGCGCACGACGACCAGGTCACGGTGCTTCGGTCGGACGACGGCACCGTGGCGCGCACCTTCGACAACAACGCGTCGGCGACAAGTATCGCGATCGACCCGTTCCGTGACCAGGTTGCGTTCATGCTGGGCAGCGGCTCGGTCAACGTCTGGGATGTGACGACCGGGACGCACCTGTTCGTCCTGGCACCGTCGCGCAAGTCCCACGGGGTCGCCGAGCTCCGGTTCGCTCCGGACGGCCGACGGGTGGTGGCCGGTCGGCCCCAGCCAGGAGGTGAGGACGACCAGGTGCGGGGCCGCCTCGAGGTGTGGAACCTGCCCGAACCAGGCGAGTCGGTGCAGATCGTCAGGTCGACCCGGTCCATCGACTACTCCAGCCGGTTCGTCGGCCACACGGGCAGCTGGATCGACTCTGCGGTCACCCCGGACGGGTGGGTGCTCGTGCTGTCCGGGGGGCGTGACGCCCTGACCATCTTTCCTCCGCTGGACTGGGACGCGCTGACCACGGCGACGAGCATCGGGTCTGGTGTGTTCAGCATCCAGCTGGTCGGCGCTGGCGCGGTGGTCTGGCGCGACGGGCGCGCCGAGCCGACGCCCGAGGTCCTGGACCGGGTCTGCTGGTTGGTCACCGACCCGGAGACCGGCATCGTCGCCAGGTGCCCCGCGGAGACTTTCGGTCCGTTCGACATCACCTCGCTGCTCCCACCGTCGTCCGTCTAAACACCAGCCAAGGAGACCACCGGTGTCCCACACAACGTTCCCGGTGCCGGTGGGCGCCGTCGACGAGGAGTACCTCGCGCGCCTGGCCAGCGTCGTCATGGCCGAGTGGCGCCCTGCCGACCTTGTCGCTGACCTGCTGCTGAGCCTCACCGACGACCAGTCGGCAGCCCTGCTTGCGTGGTCATGCGCGGGACTGCCCGAGCTCATCGACCTTCAAGACGCCATCCATGGCGACACCAGCCATGCCGCCCAGAGGCTGCGAGCACTCGGGTCAGCCATCGGGTTCTGGCACGAACCGCGGGTGACACCGTGCGTGCGGATGCTCACCCGTGACCCCAGCTGGCAGTCGGCACAGCTGCTGTTCGCCAAGATGCTCCGTGAGGGACCGGACTGGACTGGGCGCGTGGTCACCGGCGTGCTCAAACCCCGCAGCAACGACATCCGCGGGGTCTTTGGTGCGCTGGTCTCGGCGGTCAGGCACTTCGACCTTCCCCTGCCTGCCAGCGACCGGTTCGTCGTAGCCTGGGCCGAAACCTTCGCGGACCTGCCTGTCGAGCGCTGGGTGTGGACCGTCGCCGACGGCACGGTCACCGCTGAGACGGTCCGCGACACTGAGGCGCTCTTCGCCTCCACTCCACACCTTGAACAGCTCGTGTGCCGGGCCGTCGGTTTGCCCAACGCCCTCCAGGCGGTCCACATGTGCGAAGAGCTCCCCAACACTGCCTTGTCTGCAGCGGTGATGCGGGCGGTGGCCTGCGGCACCGTCGCACGCCAGCCGGTCCTCGACGCGGTCTTCGACGCGCTGGACTCCACAGGGTACGCCCCGGCCGCCCAACGGGTGCTGTCCAACCTGCTGAGGGGCCTGGACCTGACCAAGGACGACGTGGCCGCGAACCTGCCCCGCATGGTCTCGTTGCTGGGTATCGCGTCGTCCATGGCCGCGACCATGCTGTGGGAGCACCTGGCCGGGCTGGACCTGGAGCCTGAGGACCTGCTTGAGGTCGGCACGGTCCTGCTGTCCCGCCAGGAGATCAAGATGTGGGAGGCGGTGGTCGGCTACGTGGTACGGCTCCCGCAGACGTCCCCGCTGATCAGCACCGCCGTCGAGCTGTGCACGCAGGCGGCGCTGCTCGACGATCGGGCTGTTGCTGCGCGCGCCCGCACGTTCGTCGAGCAGCACGTACCAGCTGAACTGATCCCCGTCACTGATGAGACCGTCGAGGCGCAGACGTGGGACCTGCCACCACTGGTGCCGTGGCGAGGGCCTTGGGGCCCGGTCCTGGGCCTCGACGAGACGAGGGAGACCAGGGCCGTCGGCCTCGGCGAGCGGTTTCGGTACGACTACGAGGGAGTGGCGCTTCCCGGTGTCGCCGACGAGTGGAAAGACCGTCCGTCCGGCGGCACGCTGCTGTGCCTGCCGACGCACTCGGACTGGACCGTGACGTTCGACGACCTGCTCGCCCGGATCAGAGCCGCCCAGGACGAGGGCTACTGGCCGCACGACCTGGCCCAGGCGTTGCTCCGCCTGGAACCCACCGACCCGAGCCGGGCCGTCGAGCTTGACGGGCTCACCCTGCCTGCCGCGCGGGACATGGACGCCAGCTCACCGCTGCGCACCGGCGGTGGCAGGTACATCGCCGAGTGGATCAAGAAGCAGAGCGGTGGCAACCTTCCCGACGGGGTGGAGCTCATCCGCACCTGGGTCGTCGCTGGCGGGATGACGATCCCGCAGGCGACGTTCGACGAGCTCGGCGACACCGTGCTCCCCGACCTGAGGTTCCCGGTCCTCGTGCCAGGAGTGCGGGCGATGCGGAAACTGACGGGCAACGGGGACGTGTGGCCGGGCGGTCTGGCGGCCATGCCGCTCGCAGTCGAGTACCACTGCTCCTGCGGGCGAGCGACCCACGTGCCGACCCGGTACGGCAAGACGAGCCACTGGCGGTGGGGCGACGACCGCGTGCCGGGCGCCACACGGCATCATGTCGGAGGCATCGCTCAGGCTCACGGGCCGTTCGGCCGTGCGACGTACGGCTACCTGGCGATGAACTTCGCACCAGCAGGAGCGGCGGACGACGAAGGGGACAGCACGCCCCAGGACGACGTGCTCGCTCTCATCCTGCAGGGCCGTTTCGACCCGGAGGCTTTTGTCGAGGCGCTGCGCTACCTGAACACACTGCCGTCCGACGTGAAGTCTGGGTTCTCCCTGGCCCGGTTCGCCGCCCGGTGCGACGTGCTCGCCCAGGGCGGTGCGCTGCACGGTATCTGGCCGGTCCTCACCGCCATGGCTGTCACCGCGGTGACCAGCCCAAAGATCCCGACGGGCACCCTGGACCTCCTGAGGGTCGCGAACCGGTACGCCGCCACGGTCGCCGGTCACCTGCCGCCCGACGAGGTCGTCCCGCCGCAGGTCCGGGTGTTCGCCGCCTCGAAGAGCAAGACGAAAGCGGCCCTCGAGGCCCGCGCATGGCTCGACACCGCGACAGTTGCGGGTGTGACGTTCAGCGAGCCGGCGCCGGTCGCTGTGGCGCCACCACCGGCCGTGTCGGCGGCACAGTTCGACAAGGTGTGGCCGCACGGCGCAGGGACCCTGCCTGCGGTGGTCGACGGTGCCACACTCACTGTTGAGTGGCGGGACCCGTCCGTGCAGGTCAAGGCACTGCGCTTCGACCTGACCCTTCCTGGTCGCCCCGACGAAGGGTTCGTCGTGGTCCGCAGCGTGACCCGGGGCAACGAATGGACCTACGACCTGGAGCAAGAAGGCCAGTGCTGGGCCGCCCGCCACCGGGTCGGGGAGCCTGCGACCACGTTCAACACATGGCTGCACTGGGACGCCGACACCGGTCGTCTGGTCACCACCAGGGACCGCAACTGGGTTGACGGCAACGACGACCCGCTGCCCCGCAAGAAGGCCCCAGTGCTCTCGACGACCTTGGTGGCGGTCGTCCTGGGTCTGGTCGCGCAGGACCACGACCGGGACCGGTGCGACGGCGAAGAGCTGGTGGCTTCGCTGGTCGAGCGGGAAAAGATCGGGTCGGCCGTCGTCCGCGTCGCTGTCAGCCAGTTGTTGGAGCACCCCGTGGTCGACCCGGCCCGCCTGGTCCGCCAGCTGGCGAACAAACCCGCGCTCTTGCCCATCTTGTGGCCTCTGTTCACCGAACCAGTCCGGGTCGCCGGTGCCACCGACAGCCCGCCTCCGCGTTGGTTGTCCCGCGTCTTGGATGCGGCCATCGCCCACGCCCCGACTCTGCGTGAAGCCGCCGCCCGCGGCCTGATCCCCGGCGACGCGGCAAGGTGGCCCGGCCTGGCCGACATCGCTGCCCGCCCCGGCAAGTCCGCCGCCAGCACCAAGGCCCGGACCTTGCTCGCAGCACTCGGCCTCGAGCCGTGACCTGTGTGCGAGGAGACTGTGGCTGACCAGACGCCCCCAACCGACGACGAACGCTTCGTCGCCGTCGCCCAGACGCTCAAGACGAAGTGGTCCGGAGCGCCGGCGGTCATCGCGGACCTGTTGCTGGGACTCACCGACGAGCAGGCGGCGCACCTGCGGGCCTGGTCGAGGACGGGACTGCAGGAGCTGATCGACCGTGAGCTGATCGTCTTCGCGGACCCCTGGTTCGACAGCTGGGAGGTCGAGAACTTGCTCGGGCTGCAGGCAGCGATCACGTTCTGGCACGAACCGCGCGCGGCGGCGTGCACGAAGATGCTCACCCGTTCTGGCGGGTGGCTGGCGCCCGAGATGCTGTTCGCCAAGATGGTCCAGCACGGTGCGAGCTGGACCCAGACCGTCGTTGACCAAGTGCTCAAGAGGCGCACCAGCGAAGTCCCGCTGGCCCCGCTGTTGTCAGGGGTCCGGCACTTCGACCTGCCAATGCCTGAGGACGACCGGTTCGCGGTGCTGTGGGCCGAGGGATTCGCGGCGCTGCCCGGCGCGCGCCGTGACCGCCGGCGGGCCCCAGCAGACCCAGGCCGCGCTGCTCGACGACCGGGTCGTCGCCCGACGGGCCCAGACGTTCGTCGAACGCCACGCTCCTGGAGGGCTGGCGCCCGCGCCCGCACCAGCACCGGTCGCCGAGGTGCAACCGTGGGACCTGCCACCACCGCCATCATGGCGCGGTCCGTGGAACCCCGACCTGGGTCACGGCTGTACGAGGCTCGATGCCGCCGCTGGGCTGGTCGGC